>NZ_JBXAOB010000003.1:0-270262 GCF_058802345.1 Pseudomonas sp. GW822-FHT02D10 | reverse complement strand
CACTCTCAGTACATCGTCGGCAGCGTCAGGTGTGTATAGGAGAAGGGGAGCGGGCTTGCTCGCGAAGAGGCCATCACAGACAACACAAAACCTGCAGATGAACAAAAAGGCCCCGAGGTTTTCACCTCGGGGCCTTTTATGTTTCAGCGTGGGACTTACGCCGCTTTCGCTTCCGGCTGGCTCAGGGAGCGGTTCAGCGCGCTGAACAGGGCCTTGAAGCTGGCAGTGGTGATGTTTTCATCGATGCCCACACCATGCACCGCACGCTCGCCGTTCACGCGCAGTTCAATGTAGGCCGCAGCCTTGGCATTGGTGCCTGCGCCGATCGCGTGTTCGTTGTAGTCCATGATTTCCACCGGGATCGGCAGACCGGCCACCAGCGCTTCCAGGGCGCCGTTGCCCTTGCCACGCCAGTGCAGGTTGGTTTCGCCCTGGCCTTTGCTGGAGACTTCCACTTCGACGGCGCTGTGACCGTTCTCTTCCTGCAAGCGATGGCTGACCAGCGCGTATGGCGTGTTGGCCTGCAAGTACTCGCTGTGAAGCAGAGCATGGATCTGCTGGGCAGTCATCTCGAGGCCCAGGCGATCGGTTTCGCGTTGTACGACCTGGCTGAATTCGATCTGCATGCGGCGCGGCAAGTTGATGCCGTATTCCTGTTCCAGCAGGTAAGCGATACCGCCCTTGCCCGACTGGCTGTTGACGCGAATCACCGCTTCGTAGCTGCGACCGATGTCGGCCGGGTCGATCGGCAAGTACGGCACTTCCCACAGCTCGTCCGGTTTCTGCTGGGCGAAGCCCTTGCGGATGGCGTCCTGGTGCGAGCCGGAGAACGCGGTGTGAACCAGGTCGCCGACGTATGGGTGACGCGGGTGCACCGGAATCTGGTTGCACTCTTCAACGACTTTGCGCACACCGTCGATGTCGGAGAAATCCAGCTCAGGGTCAACGCCCTGGGTGTAGAGGTTCAAGGCCACGGTGACGAGGTCGACGTTACCGGTACGCTCGCCGTTACCGAACAGGCAGCCTTCGACACGGTCGGCGCCAGCCATCAGGCCCAGCTCGGTGGCGGCCACGCCAGTGCCACGGTCGTTGTGCGTGTGCAGGCTGATGATCACGCTGTCACGCCGATTGATGTGACGGCCGAACCACTCGATCTGGTCAGCGTAGATGTTCGGTGTGGCGCATTCGACGGTGGCCGGCAGGTTGAGGATCACCTTGTGCTCAGGCGTCGGGTTCCAGACCTCGATCACGGCGTCGCAGACTTCCTTGGCGAATTCCAGCTCAGTGGCGCTGAAGGTCTCTGGTGAGTATTCGAAGGTCCACTCGGTGTTTGGTTGCTGGGCGGCATATTTGACGAACAGCTTGGCGGCATTCACGGCGATGGCCTTGATCCCGTCCTTGTCCTGATTGAAGACAATCCGGCGGAAGGAAGGGGAGGTCGCGTTGTAGAGGTGAACGATGGCTTTTTTCGCGCCACGAAGGGATTCGAAAGTCCGTTCGATCAGGTCTTCACGGCCCTGGGTCAGCACCTGAATGGTGGTGTCGTCCGGGATGTGGCCGCCTTCGATCAGGGTGCGTACGAAGTCGAAGTCGGTTTGCGAAGCGGCCGGGAACGAGGCTTCGATTTCTTTCACGCCGACGGCGACCAGGGTTTTCCAGAAACGCAGCTTTTTCACTGCGTCCATTGGCTCGATCAGCGACTGGTTACCGTCGCGCAAGTCGGAGCTGCACCAGATCGGCGCGGCAGTGATGGTCTTCGACGGCCAGGTGCGATCCGGGATGTCGATAGTCGGGAAAGCGCGGTATTTCGAAGACGGGTGTTTGAGCATGCTCATCGGGAAATCCTTATTGTGTGGGCCGAAAAAAGGCGGCCTGCCGGTGGGTCAAAAAAAGCGTTGGATAAACGTAAGACGAGGCACCGCGATTCAGCCCGGCAGTCGTGCGCTGACGAGGCACAGGCTGCGGTGCTGGCGAAGCTGAATGAGGGTGTGAGAGGTTTTCATGCCTTCAACCCTAACCGCGAGGGTGAAAGATGGCAAGCAGTCGAAAAACTTTGAGAGAAATACTCGAAAATGGTTTTATATCGAGATTTTATTGCTGTGTATCGCTGCGATTGTTGTGTTGTTTGCGCGAGGGTAGGGCTAAGCGCAATTGAAGATTTCAGGCGGCGGGGAGTTCTTCGGTGCCTGTGAAATTGTCATCGCGAGCAAGCTCGCTCCCACAGTGGATTTGGGGTATTCACCAAATCTGTGGTCACACCGATACCCTGTGGGAGCGAGCTTGCTCGCGATGGGGCCATCAGCCTCGGCGAGTATTCAAGGCTGGAACGCACCGATGAAAATCGCCGGGTCCACTCGGGCGTCATTGAGGCTGACGTTCCAGTGCATGTGCGGCCCGGTGGCGCGACCGGTGGAGCCGACTTTGCCGACGACGCCACCGCGCGCCAGTTGCTGGCCGACTTTCACATCGATTTTCGACAGGTGGCAGAACATGCTGATAAAGCCCTGGCCGTGGTCGACGAATACCGTGTTGCCGTTGAAGAAGTAGTTGCCGATCAGAATCACCTTACCGCTCGCCGGGGTCTTGATCGGCGTGCCGGCCGGCACCGCGAAGTCCAGGCCGGCGTGGGGATTGCGCTCTTCGCCGTTGAAGAACCGGCGCACACCGAACTTGCTCGACAGCGGGCCATTGACCGGTTTGTCCAACTGCAGGTTGCTCGGCGTCACCGGGCTGAAACTGCGATAGGCGCGAACCTGTTCGGCCAGCTCAAAGTCGATGCGTTTCAGGTCGTCCGGGTTTGGATTGACCTGACGCTGATTCTTCAAGGTGATGTGCTGTTCCGGGTACTTCTTGTTGCCGACCATGAACGTCAGGTTACGGCCGCCCGCGCTGAGTGCCTGGCTGCCGGGATTGACGGTCAAGGGCACGCCGACAATCGCCAGCCAGTTGTCCTGTTCCTTGACCACCAGCACCGGTTTGCCTTGATAGCTGGCCTTGGGCGCCTGAGCCGAAGTGCCCAGGTCAACCACTGCCACACCGCCGGGCACCGGTTTGTTCAGCAGGCGGGTGATGTAGCTGTCGGCGTGGGCGTTGAAGGTCAGGCAAAGCAACAACAACGGTGCAAGAAAACGCGGCATGGATCAATCCAGTAAAGAAAGGGTGACAGGTGTCAGATGGTTATCTTCGACCCGGACCTGCAGTTCGCCTTCGCCAAGTCTGGCTTTCAGGCGTTGGCCGTTCTGGGTCTGCGCGGCGCTGCGGATCGCGTTGCCGCGCTCATCGAGCAAAATGCTGTAACCACGGCCCAGCGTTGCCAAAGGGCTGACCACGTGCAGGGTTTGCATTTGGGTTTGCAGTTGCAGGCGACGGGCTTTCAGGCCTTCGCGCATCGAGCGCGGCAGACGTTCGGCGAGGCTGTCGAGGCGCTGGCGAAGCAGCGCCAGTTGCCGTCCGGGATGTTGCCCGGCGAGGCGGGTTTCGAGGCGAATCAGTCGTTCGCGACGGGTATTGAGGCTACGTTCGAAAGCTCGGCGCAGGCGCATGTCCAGGTCGTCCAGGCGTTGTGCTTGCTGACGCAGGCGTTCGCCGGGATGGCGCAAGCGGCGCGAGATGCCTTCCAGGCGCAGGCGATCACGCATCAAGCGGTCGCGGATACGCATGACCAGCCGCCGATGCAGGCTTTCGACCCGACGCACCAGATCACTGGAATCCGGGGCCAGCAGTTCAGCTGCGGCGGAAGGCGTCGGTGCACGGACGTCGGCCACGAAGTCGCTGATTGATACATCGGTTTCATGGCCGACGGCGCTGACAATCGGGGTGACGCAAGCATCCACCGCACGGGCCACGGCTTCTTCGTTGAAGCACCAGAGGTCTTCCAGCGAGCCGCCGCCGCGCGCGAGGATCAGCGCATCGAAACCGCGGGCGTCGGCCAGTTTCAGTGCACGGACAATCTGCGCCGTGGCTTCGCGGCCTTGCACGGCGGTGGGGATCAGGGTCAGCACCACCTGCGGCGCGCGGCGGCGGAATACGCTGATGATGTCGCGGATCACCGCGCCGGTCGGCGAACTGATGATACCGATACGTTGCGGGTGGGCTGGCAGCGGCACTTTGCGTTCGGCACTGAACAGGCCTTCGGTGCTGAGTTTTTCCTTCAAGGCATCGAATGCCAGGCGCAACGCACCGTCACCGGCAGGTTCCACGGTGTCGAGTATCAACTGATAGTCGCCACGGCCTTCAAACAGCGAAACCTTGCCCCGGACCTTCACGGCCAGGCCATCCTTCAGCGCCTGACGGACCCGCGCAGCGTTCTGCCGGAACAGTGCACAACGCACCTGGGCGCCGCTGTCCTTGAGGGTGAAATAGATGTGGCCGGACGCTGGGCGAGCGAGGTTGGAGATTTCGCCTTCGACCCAGATATTGCTGAACACGTCTTCGAGCAACACCCGCGCGCGGCCGTTGAGCTGGCTGACCGTCAGGACTTCTCGGTCCAGGCCGAGTCTTGCAAAGGGATCTTTAATCATGGGGCGCAGTTTAAAGGCATTCGGCGGTCAATCTCCATGGCCGATTACCTTCTTGCTGAAGTGAACTCTGTGGGAGCGAGCTTGCTCGCGATTGCGGTGTGACATTCAATAATAGTGTTGGATGTTAAACCGTCATCGCGAGCAAGCTCGCTCTCACAGGGGGTAAAGTCGTCAGTGGTATTCAAGGAAGACGGGGGAATGAACGTGCTTGAGTTATTGAGTCAATGGTCCTTTGGTCCCACGGATTGGCTGGTGATCGGGCTGGGCATCAGTCTGGCCTATATCGTTTTTGGCATCGCCGGGTTTGGCACGGCGCTGGTGGCAGGTCCCATCCTGATTCTGTTCATGCCACTGTCGAAAATCGTGCCCTTGCTGGTGTTGCTGGATTTCATCGCGGCATTCGGCAATTTGCTGCCGTCGCGGCGGGATGTGGCCAAAGCTGAATTGTTGTGGTTGCTGCCGTGCATGGCAGTGGGTTGCACGTTGGGGGTGATCTTTCTGCTGAACCTCAAATCTGATCTGTTGCTGCTATTGATGGGGCTGTTTATCAGCGCGTATGCGATTTACAGCCTGTGGGTGAAAGCCCGGCCGACACAGTTGGCCGCGGCGTGGGCAATCCCGATGGGCACGGTGGGCGGAATGTTTGGGGCGCTGTTCGGCAGTGGCGGCTTTTTATATGCCATCTATCTGAACAGCCGCTTGCCCAAGGACGCGGCCCGGGCGACCCAAAGTGCACTGATCAGTTGCAGCACGGTGGTGCGTTTGAGTCTGTTCGTGATCGCCGGGGTCTATGCCGAGCTACCCTTGTTGGTACTGGCGGTGTGTTTGTTGCCGACAATGGCGCTGGGGCTGTGGATCGGTCGACGGTTGACCATGAAGATGTCCCGTGAAGCCTTTGTGCGGCTGGTGACCTGGCTGGTGCTGGCCAGTGGCATTGCCTTGATCGGGCGCTATTTGAGTACTTGACCGGATTTCGTCAGGGATTAAGCTGCCGGCCGCTCTATCGCCTTCGCGAGCAAGCTCGCTCCCACAGGTGATCTCTGGTGGTCATACAATTATGTGTCGACGGGAGATCCAGTGTGGGAGCGGGCTTGCTCGCGAAGGCGTCATTCGGTACGCCGCAGAACATCCATTTGACGCAGTAGGCTGCACCCATGAATTCGCAAAGTATTATCGTCCCGAAAATCTCCACGCTGGCGGTGCACGAACCTCGGGCGCGAGCGATTGTGCGGTGGCTGGTGCGCAAGAACATCATTGAAGAGCAACTCACCACCTGCGGCCGTACCGGCAATCGCATGGCTCATGCCATTGCACCCGGCGCGCGGGCGGTGGTGTTGCATCCTGAAGCGCTGCCGTTTGGCGAGCCGATCAATGGACTGGAAATCATCACCAAGCGCTGCATCTATACGCCGGCCAAAGGGTTTCTTGAGGAGGCCGGTTGTGCCGAATGCCGCAAAGAGATCGGCGAAGCACTGTTCGAAAGCCTGGAAGACTGGATGCCGGGGCGCACCGACAATTTCATCTGCCCGGAATGCGGACATGAAGACGACATCAACGGCTTTCTGTTCCTGCAAGAGTGCGGTTTTTCGAACCTGGGTTTTATCTTCAATAACTGGGCTGAAGCCGGGTTCAAGCAGAGCTTCATCGACGAATTCGCCGAATGGCTGGACCTGCCGGTGAGTTGGGTCAGGGTAGAGCTATAAACGCTGGACACATTGTAGGAGCTGCCGAAGGCTGCGATCTTTTGATCTTGATTTTCGGTGGCTCTGGAGTCGCTGAAGATCAAAAGATCGCAGCCTGCGGCAGCTCCTACGGGAGCGATAATTCCCATATATCAGTAATACCAATAATAGACAGACTTTTACATTGAGCCTGAGGGGGTGTCTGAGTATAATGGCGCGCTTCCATTTTCCCGCTCGGGAGCCCCCGCGATGCTGCGTATCAGCCAAGAAGCTCTGACCTTCGACGACATTCTTTTAGTGCCCGGTTATTCCGAGGTGCTTCCTAACGAAGTCAGTCTCAAAACCCGCCTTACCCGTGGCATCGAGCTGAATATTCCACTGGTTTCCGCTGCCATGGACACCGTCACTGAGGCCCGTCTGGCTATTGCCATGGCTCAGGAAGGTGGCATCGGTATCATCCACAAGAACATGACCGTCGAGCAGCAAGCTGCCGAAGTGCGCAAGGTCAAGCGGTACGAGGCCGGCGTGGTCAAGGACCCGATCACCATCGAGGCTGACGCCACGGTACGTGAGCTGTTCGAACTGACCCGCATGCACAACATCTCCGGCGTTCCGGTACTGCACGATGGCGACCTGGTCGGCATCGTCACGTCCCGTGACGTGCGTTTCGAGAACCGTCTGGACGCCACTGTCCGTGAAGTGATGACGCCTAAAGAGCGTCTGGTCACGGTCAAGGAAGGCGTCAACAAGAACGACGTTCGCGAGTTGTTGCACAAACATCGCATCGAGCGCGTGCTGATCGTCGACGACAAATTTGCCCTCAAAGGCATGATGACCGTCAACGACATCGAAAAAGCCAAAGCCTATCCACTGGCCAGCAAGGACGACCAGGGTCGTTTGCGCGTTGGTGCTGCGGTCGGTACCGGTAAAGACACCGGCGATCGCGTTGCAGCACTGGTTGCTGCCGGCGTTGACGTGGTGGTGGTCGACACGGCCCACGGTCACTCCAAAGGCGTGATCGACCGCGTTCGTTGGGTCAAACAGAACTTCCCTGAAGTCCAGGTGATCGGCGGCAACATTGCCACCGGCGCTGCCGCCAAGGCGCTGGCCGAAGCGGGGGCTGACGCTGTGAAAGTCGGTATTGGCCCAGGCTCGATCTGCACCACCCGTATCGTTGCCGGTGTCGGCGTGCCGCAAATCAGCGCCATCGCCAACGTCGCTGCTGCTCTTGAAGGCACTGGCGTTCCGTTGATCGCTGACGGCGGCATCCGTTTCTCCGGTGACCTGTCCAAGGCCATCGTTGCCGGTGCTTCCTGCGTGATGATGGGCTCGATGTTCGCCGGTACTGAAGAAGCGCCGGGCGAGATCGAACTGTTCCAGGGCCGTTCGTACAAGGCTTACCGTGGCATGGGTTCGCTGGGCGCCATGTCCCAGGCGCAAGGTTCTTCCGACCGTTACTTCCAGGACTCCTCCGCAGGGGCCGAGAAGCTGGTCCCAGAAGGCATCGAAGGGCGTGTTCCGTACAAGGGCAGCCTGAGCGCGATCATCCATCAACTGATGGGCGGCCTGCGCTCTTCCATGGGCTACACCGGTAGCGCCGATATCGAAGAAATGCGTACCAAGCCAGAGTTCGTGCGCATCACCGGCGCCGGCATGGCGGAATCTCACGTCCACGACGTGCAGATCACCAAAGAAGCGCCAAACTACCGCGTAGGTTGATGCTTCCAGTAAAAAGTTAAGTAACCGGGGCTGTTTTCAGCCCCGAGTTGTTTCTGAATCACGACTGTTTTTGAATTACTTAGACGAGACTGAATCATGGCCCTCGACATTCACGCTCACCGCATCCTGATCCTCGACTTCGGTTCCCAGTACACCCAGCTGATCGCCCGTCGCGTGCGTGAAATCGGTGTTTACTGCGAACTGCATCCGTTCGACATGGACGACGAAGCGATTCGCGAATTCGCGCCGAAAGGGATCATCCTCGCTGGCGGCCCCGAGTCCGTACACGTCGCCGACAGTCCTCGCGCACCGCAAGCGGTCTGGGACCTGGGCGTACCGGTCTTCGGTATCTGCTACGGCATGCAGACCATGGCCGAGCAACTCGGTGGCAAGGTCGAAGGTTCCGAGTTGCGTGAGTTCGGTTATGCCCGCGTTGACGTGGTCGGCAAGAGCCGCTTGCTCGACGGCATCGAAGACCACATCGACGCCGATGGCCTGTTCGGCCTTGACGTGTGGATGAGTCACGGTGACAAGGTCACCAAAATGCCAGCGGACTTCCACGTCCTGGCCAGCACCCCGAGCTGCCCGATTGCCGGCATGTTCAACGACGAGCGCGGCTACTACGGCGTGCAGTTCCACCCGGAAGTGACCCACACCAAACAGGGCGGTCGCATCCTCTCGCGCTTCATCCTCGACATCTGCGGCTGCGAAGCCCTGTGGACGCCTTCGAAGATTGCTGAAGACGCCATCGCCAACATTCGTACCCAGGTCGGCACCGACAACGTACTGCTCGGCCTGTCCGGCGGCGTTGACTCCTCGGTAGTTGCCGCGCTGCTGCACAAAGCCATTGGCGATCAGCTGACCTGCGTCTTCGTCGACAACGGCCTGCTGCGTCTGCACGAAGGCGAGCAAGTGATGGCCATGTTCGCCGAGAACATGGGCGTCAAGGTGATCCGCGCCAACGCCGAAGACCAGTTCCTGAATAACCTGGCCGGCGAGTCCGACCCAGAGAAGAAGCGCAAGATCATCGGCCGTACGTTCATTGACGTGTTCGATGCCCAGTCCAACAAACTGGACAACATCAAGTACCTGGCCCAAGGCACCATCTACCCGGACGTGATCGAGTCGGCTGGCGCCAAAAGCGGCAAGGCTCATGTGATCAAGTCGCACCACAACGTGGGTGGCCTGCCGGAAGAAATGAACCTCAAGCTGGTTGAACCCCTGCGCGAGCTGTTCAAGGACGAAGTCCGTCGTCTGGGCCTGGAACTCGGCCTGCCGTACGACATGGTCTACCGTCACCCGTTCCCGGGCCCGGGCCTGGGTGTGCGGATCCTTGGTGAAGTGAAGAAGGAATACGCCGACCTGCTGCGTCGCGCCGACCACATCTTCATTGAAGAACTGCGTAAAGCCGACTGGTACCACAAGGTCAGCCAGGCGTTCGTGGTGTTCCAGCCAGTGAAATCGGTAGGCGTGGTCGGTGACGGCCGTCGTTACGCCTGGGTGGTCGCACTGCGTGCGGTAGAAACCATCGACTTCATGACTGCGCGTTGGGCACACCTGCCTTACGAACTGCTGGAAACCGTCAGCGGTCGCATTATCAATGAAATCGAAGGCATCTCCCGCGTCACCTACGACGTCTCGAGCAAGCCGCCTGCGACTATTGAGTGGGAGTGATCCCGCACACGCCTTGATGGCCTGAGCGCTGGAACAGCAAAAGCCGTGTGAAACCAGATTTCACACGGCTTTTTTGTGCGCGCTACAGCGGTTTCGACCACCCGGCCAGTGTCATGCCCATTTGATCGAGAGCCCCCAGTAACGCCTTGATACTGGGAAAGCGTCGCCCGCTGACCGAGGACCAGGATGGACGCTTGATGTAGTAGTAACCACGCTCCGTCTCGATGGCGGTGCGCACGACCGAGTTGTTGTTACTTCGGTGCATCAGATATGTCCCGATCGGCTCTTGTTTCAAGGTATACAGGCCAGGGCGGGACAGCAGGGTTTCGATCTCCGGCATGGTTTGCGCCATCCAGGGGGTCTCGACCTGGAGGCGAAGATCGTTTTTGACAAACTCGACAGTTTGCCCCATTAGGTCAGCGGAGTATGTCCTGCCCGGATCGGCCACGATTCCGCTGGATTTTCCCTCGGCGACATCCTCGATCCGCAAACCAATGGCTTCCTCCAATTCGCTGACTCCCGCGACATTCCGGTAGGTGTTGGCGTGGGAGTTACCCATCAATGCCACCCATTTGTGAGCACCGTGCATTGCCTGGTCGGTCCGGATGACTGTCCTGGCGTAGAAATTCATCATTTTCTGCCTGAGCGCCTCTTCGTAGACACGCTCTCCAGACTTGAAAGTCCTCGTGCCGCTGAGCCTGTAGCTCGCCATGCAGTCGATGGCCTGAACCCGAATGCGGTGTTTACCGGCTGTCCTGACCACTTCAAGAAACGTATAGCGCTCGAGCGGGTCGGTGATATGCCCCTTATCGAGTCCCTTCAAATATTGTTCAAGGGCCTCTGGCATCGAGCCTGTATTGAAAAGCTCATCCAGATCGGCCTGGTGGAAATCGGTGAGCAGATGTTCCATGTAGAGCGTTTTAACGTTCTGTCTGGCCAAATGCTCCATGTTGTCGATCAGAAACTGCTTACTGCCGATGTCACTATGGCTTTCGCCAATCACCAGCCCCCGGGCGTCCTGGAAAAGCGTCTGGATGATGGTCTGGTCCGTTGCGGCTGGATCCAGTGGCGGTATGGACGGTCTTGGCGGGAGTTGAGGGTGCTCGTAAAAGCGCGCCGCATCTTGATAAAGACGTGTTCTGATGGCCTTGAAGTCTCGGTAAGGGTCAGATGTCTGCATACTCTCGTAGGCATCCCATAATGAACGATCATGGAATCCGGCTGCCGCGTCTTTGAGCGCTGATCGCAATTCAGTCGGCACCTCATAAGAAGTGTCAGTTACTGGCAGGCGGGGAGTGGGACTGGAGGGGCCGGGCTGAACGGTCCCGGGCTTGCTGAGCGTCTTTCCTCCGCCTTTAAGTCCCTCTTTCGCCACCGTTTCCCAATTCCCTTCGGCATTCAGGCGCACCGCAATCGTGCCCGAAAACGCTGTCGGGTTTTGCGGATCAATGATGGCCCAGTGGCCGACGCCATTCACGTCTGTTTTAAAGTCAACGTAGTACGCGGTGTCGTCCAGCAGGATGGCGGTCGAAGGGTTGGCGTCGAGGCGATAGATACCCTGGAACTTTCCAGGTTCGCTTTCCGGCGTCATACCTTCGAGCAGTTCATTGGCTTGCCAGTTGTCCGGTAGGGTGGGCCGCTGGATTTCAGGTAGCGCCTGCGCAAGCCCTTCGAACAGCGATGTCGCCCCCTCAGCCTCGCCGGCCAGTTCAGGCCAACCTATTGGCTTCGTACCTTTTTCTATCGGTGTCACTTCGGTCGGAGTCGGTCCGGGGCCTTGGGGCGGTGGGGTCTTTCCCTTCAGATCAGCCATTTCTGTCGCTTCGGCGGCGTCAATCTCGGGGCCGACTTCCTCCAGTGAGCCGGGGCCTTTCAGGGCGAGCAGGTTGAACAACACATCGATGCTGCTGAGCACCGCACCCAGGACGCCGGCCTTGCGTTCTTCGGCTGTTTTGCCATTGACCGCCTGATCGATGTTCAACCCCATGTTGGCGATGCTGGCTCCGATCACTGGCAGTGCAATCGGCCAGCCGACGACCGCCATCGGGCCAAACACTTTCACGCCGGCGCTGAGGTAACCGATCCACAGTTTTTTACGTAGATCGCCATTGGACGTCAGGGACAGCGCGGCCTCGGCGAATATCGCGGCTTTTGTCGAGTCTCGTAACCAACTGAAGGCGTCACCGCGAATGACCTGGTTTTCCTGGTTGATCAGGTGATGGTCGTACTTGCCCCACGTGCTGACCAGCCGGTTCATAAGGTCAGTGATGTTCTCGGCGATACTCTGACGATCGGCCAGGGAAAAATGCGTCATGAACGCCTGGCGCGCATCCTCCTTGTTCATCCGCTGCAACATCCAGTAGTGCATGTCCGTGGCGGTTTCCAGTACCTGGAAGGTGTCGGTGTTGCCGGGCAGGTAAACGATCTGCCGGCCCTTGGGTGCGACAAAGCGAAGAATGTTGGTGGCGACGTAGCCGGCGACATCCAGGGCTCGAATGCTGTCAGTGCCAGGGTGTTGCGATTGCAAAAACTGCAAGCTGATCGGCCAGGTGATCGGGCCAAGGACTGCATGTGTAACGAACTGGAAATCCTCGTCGCTCAACTGGCCTTTGTCACGGGCCTGGACGGCTTTGATAAGGAAATTGCATTTGGCCAGAGTACGAAAATCAGTGCCGGAATCGTTCCAGAAGGCTGTCAGTCTCTCTGTGTACAACGAGCTGAAGTCGATGCTCCAGAAATCCTTCAGCACCTCGTTGCCGTGCAGGCGAACCTCGTTGGTTTCATTGAACGTGCCGGCGTTCGGGCCAGCGGTATAGAAGCCCGCATACACATCGAGCAGATCGGCGTTGTCCTGGTCGGTGGCGCGGAACCGGTGGATCACCAGTTGGGTCAGGGTCATGGAGGAGGTCGGCGTTGCGTTGACATGCTCCCAACCGGTAAAGGCTTTCGAGCTGCTTTGGGATGCGTCGAAGCGGTGCAAATACACCTGATCCGGATCAAGGCCGGTGATGGCGTATTTCTGCAGTAAATTGCTGGCGACCTCGTGAGCCATGTCTTGCAGGCTGGGGCACGTCTGGATGACGCTGGTGGCAATCGCCTTGAGCGCTGCCTTGTCGGCGGCATTGGGCAGTGGGCGGGTTTCGTTCGGGTTCATTCACGCTCTATCCTTGAGAAATGGGCATCGAGGATGACCCGTTAGCTCAAGGGAGGTGCACTACATAGTTATCCCCCAAGGCTATCCGGGGCTCTGTAGTGTCAGCGCCTGGCCACATCCGAAAAATAGAACTTGTCCAGGGTATGCCGCGACTCGGTGTACTCGAACTGCCGGCCATCCTGCAAAAAGGTCTGGTTGCTGACCACGATCACATGGCTTTGCCCCTCAAGGTCAAGGTGCTGCTGGTCATCCTTGCTCCGGGGCACCGCTTCAATGGTGCGCTGGGCGTAGGCGATCTGCAGTTGCAGGGTTTGCTCGATAAAGGCGTAGATCGAGTGCTCGGCAATGTCGCGGGACAATCCGGGAATCACGTCGCTGACGAAATGGTTGATATCCAGAATCACCCGTTTACCGTCGATTCGCCGCACGCGTTTGATCCGCGTGATCAGGCTGCCTTCTTCGGCTTTCAGGTGTTCGAGCAAGGCGCCTTGCAGGGGAATCTGCTCGAACTCCACCACCTCGGTGCTGACGTCATTGCCCAGCCTTGGGTAGGTTTCCTGAAAACTGACGATACCGCCGAGTTGGAATTCGATCGGGCTGGGCGACAGCACGAAGGTGCCTTTACCGTGTATTTTTTGCGCGAAACCGCGTTCCTGAAGCAGTTCGATCGCTTTGCGTACGGTGCCGCGACTGGCCTGGTAGCTGTCCATCAGTTCGGTTTCGGAAGGCAGCCGGGCGCCGCGTTCCAGACGTTCGGTGGTGATACTGGCAAGCAGATCGCTGTAGATCTGGTTGTATTTGCTCATGGGAATGGCTGCGTTGTGCTCAAGGCAGGAACCTTAGGGAACGCGTGAGGGTTTGTCTATTGCGCTGATGGCGGGGTGGTCGTGGTTGCCGGAGATATCGCCACTGGTCGGTTGGTCATTAAACAAATTCAAACTCGTCTGTACGAGTTGTTGCATTAACTCGTACAGACGAGTACTTTTCGCTTCGGCGTGCTGCCAATAACAAGAAACTAACAGTGGAAGACAAGCATGAGCCACGACTACCCGAACATCGCCCGCGAGTTGCTGCACAGCCTCGGTGGCATCGACAACCTCGAGCAGGCCGCGCATTGCGTCACGCGTCTGCGCCTGGCCCTCAAAGACCCACGCCTGGTCGACAGTACGACGCTGAACCAGATCGACCTGGTCAAAGGATCGTTCTTCACCGGCGGCCTGTTTCAGGTGGTCATCGGTCCCGGCGAGGTCGAGAAGGTCTACGCCGCACTGCGCGAGCAGACCGGTCTCGCCGCGTCGACCATCGCTGATGTGAAACAAAAGGGCGTCGACAAGACCAATGCCATGCAACGGTTGGTGCGGGTGTTCTCCGATGTGTTCATGCCGATTCTGCCGGCGCTGATCATTGCCGGTCTGTTGATGGGCGTGAACAACCTGATCGGCGCCAAAGGCATGTTCATCGCGGGCAAGACTTTGCTTGAGGCCTACCCGACGCTGGACGGGGTCTGGAGCCTGATCAACCTGATGGCCAACACCTCGTTCGTGTTCCTTCCGGCGCTGGTCGGCTGGTCGGCGGCCAAGCGCTTTGGCGGCAGTGAAATCCTTGGCATCGTGCTCGGCCTGATGCTGGTTCACCCGGACCTGCTCAACGCCTGGAACTACGGCAAAGCGGTGGCCGGGCTGGACGGCCAGAGCCTGCCGTACTTCGATATTTTTGGCTGGTTCAAGATCGAGAAGGTCGGCTACCAGGGCCAGATCCTGCCGATCCTGATGGCCGCCTACGTCATGAGCGTCATTGAAAAATGGCTGCGGGCACGGGTGCCGAACGCCATTCAACTGTTGGTGGTGCCGATTACCACGATCGTCGTGACCGGGGTGTTGGCGCTGGCGGTGATCGGTCCGGTGACCCGTCACCTGGGGATTCTGATCACTGAAGGCGTGGTGACCTTGTTCGACCTGGCACCGATGGTCGGCGGGGCGATTTTCGGTCTGCTCTATGCGCCGCTGGTGATCACCGGCATGCACCACATGTTCCTCGCGGTAGACTTGCAGTTGATCTCGACTCAGGGCGGCACGTTCATCTGGCCGATGATTGTCATGTCCAACCTCGCACAAGGCAGCGCGGCACTCGGGGTGTTCTACATGACCCGCAGCGCGCGGGATAAAAGCATGGCCTCGACCTCGGCGATTTCCGCCTATTTCGGCATCACCGAACCGGCCATGTTCGGCGTCAACCTGCGCTACAAGTTTCCGTTCTACGCAGCGTTGATTGGCTCGGCGCTGGGCTGCATGTTCCTGTCGCTGAACAAGGTTCAGGCCTCGGCGATCGGTGTCGGCGGCTTGCCTGGTTTCATCTCGATCATCCCGCAGTTCATTCCGATGTTCGTGGTCGGGATGGTCATCGCCATGGTCGTACCGTTTGTTTTGACCTGCGGCTTGAGCATGAAAATTGTTCGGCCCGGGTACCGAGTCGCTTGATAGATCGCTATCGCCCGTAGGAGCTGCCGAAGGCTGCGATCTTTTCTCTCGGACTCATTTGAGTCTCAAGAGGAAGATCAAAAGATCGCAGCCTTCGGCAGCTCCTACGCGGCGATAAGTACAAAACTTACTGAAGGATTTGCGCCATGCAAGACTGGCAGCGTTCGGTGATCTACCAGATCTACCCGAAGAGTTTTCACAGCCACGCCGGCAACCCCACGGGCGATCTGCTCGGGGTGGTGGCCAAGCTCGATTACCTGCAATGGCTGGGTGTCGACTGCCTGTGGATCACCCCGTTCCTGCGCTCGCCCCAGCGCGACAACGGCTACGACATCAGCGACTACTACGCCATCGACCCGAGCTACGGGACCATGGCCGACTGCGAGTTGCTGATCGCCGAGGCCGGCAAGCGCGGGATCAAGCTGATGCTCGATATCGTGGTCAACCACACCTCCATCGAGCACACCTGGTTCCAGCAAGCGCGCAGCAGCCTTGATAACCCGTACCGTGACTTCTACATCTGGCGCGATCAGCCGAACAACTGGGAGTCCAAGTTCGGCGGTTCGGCGTGGGAATACGAGGCGCAAACCGGGCAGTACTTTCTGCACCTGTTCGACCACACCCAGGCCGACTTGAACTGGGACAACCCGCAGGTTCGCGCTGAAGTCTTCAAGCTGATGCGCTTCTGGCGTGACAAGGGCGTGGGCGGTTTTCGCCTGGACGTGATCAACCTGATCTCCAAGCCAGCAGATTTTCCCGAGGACAACAGCGATGGCCGGCGCTTCTACACCGACGGCCCGAACGTGCACGAGTACTTGCAGGAAATGCACCGCGAAGTGTTTGAAGGTCATGACCTGATCAACGTCGGCGAGATGTCTTCCACCAGCCTTGAGCATTGCATCCGCTATTCGCGGCCTGACTCGAAAGAGCTGTCGATGACCTTCAACTTCCATCACCTGAAGGTCGATTACCCGAACATGCAGAAGTGGGTTCGCGCCGACTTCGACTTCCTCGAACTCAAGCGCATCCTTTCCGACTGGCAAGCCGGGATGCAGGCCGGTGGCGGCTGGAATGCGCTGTTCTGGTGTAACCACGATCAGCCGCGCGTGGTGTCGCGGTTTGGCGATGACGGCGAACATCGGGTGGTCTCGGCGAAGATGCTCGGCACCGCGCTGCACTTTCTGCAGGGCACACCGTTCATCTATCAGGGTGAAGAGTTGGGCATGACCAATCCGGGCTTCGAGCGCATTGAGCAGTACCGTGATGTCGAAACCCTGAACATCTATCGCCTCAAGCGCGAGGCCGGCGAGTCCGAGGCGTCGAGCATGGCCGCGATCATGCAGAAATCCCGCGACAACAGTCGCACCCCGATGCACTGGAACGCGCAACCGCATGCCGGTTTCAGCAGTGCCGAACCGTGGATCGGCGTGCCGGCCAACGCCACGCAGATCAACGTCGAAAACCAACTCGACGACACGACGTCGGTGCTGCACCACTATCGCCAGTTGATTGCCCTGCGCCGCAGCGAACCGCTGATTCAGGACGGCGTGTATCGCCAGCTCTTGCCCACGCACCCGCAGGTCTGGATTTACCTGCGTGAAGGCCAAGGCGAGCGTCTGCTGGTGGTGAACAACTTCTACGGCACGGCCTGTGAAGTCGAGTTACCTGAGCGGGTGATCACCGACTGCAGGTTGCAACGCCTGGTGATCAGCAACTACCCGGATGGCGAAGTGCGCAATCGACAGCTGTTTCTGCGGCCTTACGAGTCGTTCGTTCTGCACCTGACCGACCACTAAATAACACGCTCCTTCTTTCGTAGGAGCTGCCGAAGGCTCGGGCCGCGTTCGGACGATCTTTTCTCTCGGACTCACTTGAGTCTCAAGAGAAAGATCAAAAGATCGCAGGCTGCGCCAGCTCCTACGGGGATTGTTTCGCCCGAAAAAAGACTCAAGACAATAAAAAAATAATGGGGTGGCTCTTGAAAACAACAATAAATCGCAGCCTTGCAGCATCGTGCGTGTGCCTGATGTTGCCATTCTCGGCCCAGGCTCTGGAGTTCGCCGGTTACCTGCGCAGCGGTGTCGGGACCACGGTCAACGGCGGTTCGCAATCGTGTTTCAAACTGCCCGGCGCAGAGTCGAAATACCGTTTGGGTAACGAGTGCGAACAGTACGCGGAACTGGAATTGCGTCAGAACCTGCTGACCCTCGATGACGGCTCGGTGCTCAGCGTCGACGGCATGGCCTCGTTGTACAACCAGTACGACCGCAACCTGACCTTCCAGGGTGACAACGGTTCGGTACGGATGCCGCAGATGTATGCCCAGTGGTCGAACCTGCCGAGTCTCAATGGCGGTTCGCTGTGGGCCGGGCGGCGTTACTACAAGCGTAACGACATTCATATTTCTGACTTCTACTACTGGAACCAGAGCGCCACGGGTGGTGGTATCGAGGACGTGAAGATTGGCGACCTGAAATACAGCTACGCCTTTTCGCGCAAGGACAACCTGTACCAGAAGGACTACGTCACCCGGCAGGATTTCAACGTCTCAGGCTTTGATACCAACCCTGGCGGTGAGCTGGAGTTTGGCCTGAGCTACATCGACAAACCGGATCGCCGCGACGCGCACGCAGGCTGGGCAATCACCGCCCAGCATGTGCAGAAAGACTTCCTTGGCGGCAAGAACAAACTGGCGCTGCAATACGGCGAAGGGCCGGGCACCGGGTTGGGCTACACCGGCGATGTGGGGCTGGACGACCACAACAAAAGCTATCGTCTGGTGGAGTTCTTCGACTGGCAAGTGACACCGCGTTTTGGTGGTCAGGTCGAAGCGGTCTATCAGAAGGACATTCGCCCGGACGGTAACGGCCAGAACTGGCTTTCTCTCGGCATTCGTCCAACCTACGCGATCACCGAGCAATTCAAACTGGTCACCGAACTGGGTCACGATCAGGTTCAGGCATCGGATGGCACGCGCAAGTTGAGCAAATTCACCTTTGCCCCGACCTGGTCGCCAAAAGGCCCGGACTTCTGGGCACGTCCCGAGGTGCGTTTGTATTACACCTACGCCAGCTGGAACGAAGCGGCCAAGCGTGCGGCCAACGAACTGGCGCAAGGTTCGGCGTTGTCCGACACCGGCGCATTCGGCACGGCACTGCATGGGTCGAACGTCGGATTGCAGGTCGAGTACTGGTGGAAGTAATTGCACCGCATGTATACCCGTAGGAGCTGCCGAAGGCTGCGATCTTTTGGGGCGCTGAAGATCAAAAGATCGCAGGCTGCGCCAGCTCCTACGGACAATGCCTTTATAAAGAACAAAACCGCAGGTGAAGTCATGACCCTAACCCAACCCTTGCAATTGCTGGCGCCGCTGTCCGGGGTGCTGATGCCGCTTGATCACGTGCCGGATCCGGTGTTCGCCAGCCGGGTGATCGGCGATGGCCTGTGCATCGACCCGACCTCGCAGATCCTGTGCGCGCCGTTGGCCGGCGTAGTCAGCAACCTTCAACACAGCGGCCATGCGATCAGCATCACCGATGACAGCGGTGTGCAGGTGTTGCTGCACATCGGTCTGGACACCGTGAACCTGGCGGGCCAGGGGTTCAGCGCCTTGGTCGAACAAGGCCAGCGTGTCGAGGCCGGTCAGCCGTTGATCGAGTTCGATGCCGACTATGTCGCCCTGCATGCCCGCAGCCTGTTGACCTTGATGCTGGTGGTCAGCGGCGAGCCCTTCAGTCTGCTGACACCGGACAGCGGTCTGGTGGCGTGTGCACAGCCGGTGTTGCGCCTGAGCCTTGGCGATCCGCGTTCCAGTGTGGCGCAAGAGGAGGGCGAAGCGCTGTTCTCCAAACCGGTCCACTTGCCCAACGCCAATGGTCTGCACGCACGGCCGGCGGCGATTTTTGCGCAGGCGGCGAAAGGGTTTGCGGCAAGCATTTGCCTGCACAAGCAGCAGGACAGCGCCAACGCCAAATCCCTGGTGGCGATCATGGCCTTGCAGACGGTCCACGGCGATGCGTTGCAGGTCAGTGCGGTGGGCGAAGATGCCGAATTGGCAATCAGCACGCTGGCCCAATTGCTGGCGGATGGCTGCGGTGAGGCTGTGACTCCGGTTGCGGTGGTAGCGCCAGTGGTTCAGGCGCAGGAGGTGTCGACGAAGCTGTTGCGCGGCGTCTGTGCTTCGGCGGGGTCGGCCTACGGGTACGTGGTGCAGGTGGCTGAGCGTACCCTGGAGATGCCTGAGTTTGCTGCGGATCAACGCGTGGAGCGCGAGTCGCTGGAGCGTGCGCTGACCCACGCGACGCAGGCACTGCAACGCTTGCGTGACAACGCGGCGGGCGAGGCGCAGTCGGACATCTTCAAGGCGCATCAGGAATTACTGGAAGACCCGAGCCTGCTGGAGCAAGCCCAGGCCCTGATCGCTGAGGGCAAGAGCGCAGCGTTTGCCTGGAACAGCGCGACTGAAGCCACCGCGACGTTGTTCAAGACGCTGGGCAGCACGTTGCTCGCCGAGCGTGCGTTGGACCTGATGGATGTCGGCCAGCGTGTGCTCAAGCTGATTCTCGGGGTGCCGGACGGTGTCTGGGAGTTGCCGGATCAAGCGATTTTGATCGCCGAACAACTGACGCCGTCGCAGACCGCTGCCCTGGACACCGGCAAAGTGTTGGGTTTCGCCACCGTCGGCGGAGGTGCGACCAGCCATGTGGCGATACTCGCCCGCGCCCTGGGTTTGCCGGCGGTGTGTGGTTTGCCGCTGCAAGTGCTGTCGCTGGCCAGTGGCACCCGGGTGCTGCTCGATGCCGACAAGGGTGAATTGCACCTGGATCCGGCGCTACAGGACATCGAGCAGTTGCACGCCAAACGTCAGCAACAAAGCCTGCGTCATCAACACGAGCTGGCAAACGCGGCAAGGGCGGCCGTCACCCGCGACGGTCATCACGTCGACGTCACGGCCAACGTTGCTTCGCTGGCCGAAACCGAGCAGGCCATGAGCCTGGGGGCTGAGGGTGTCGGCCTGTTGCGTTCGGAGTTTCTGTATCAGCAGCGCAGCCTGGCGCCGAGCTCTGCTGAACAGGTCAACACCTACAGCGCCATCGCCCGTGCACTGGGTCCGCAACGCAATCTGGTGGTGCGCACGCTGGATGTCGGCGGCGACAAACCCCTGGCCTACGTGCCGATGGACAGCGAGGCCAATCCGTTTCTGGGCATGCGCGGGATTCGCTTGTGCCTGGAGCGTCCGCAGCTGTTGCGCGAGCAGCTTCGAGCGATTCTGAGCAGCGTCGGGCTGGCGCGTCTGCACATCATGTTGCCGATGGTCAGCCAGCTCTCGGAGCTGCGTCTGGCGCGGCAGATGCTCGAAGAAGAGGCACTGGCGCTCGGGCTCAAGGAACTGCCGAAACTGGGCATCATGATTGAAGTTCCGTCCGCGGCGCTGATGGCCGATCTGTTTGCCCCCGAGGTGGATTTCTTCTCCATCGGTACCAACGACCTGACCCAGTACACCCTGGCCATGGACCGCGATCACCCGCGTCTGGCCAGTCAGGCCGACAGTTTTCACCCGTCGGTGCTGCGCCTGATCGCCAGCACCGTGAAGGCCGCCCATGCCCATGGCAAGTGGGTCGGGGTGTGTGGCGCGCTGGCCTCGGAGACGTTGGCGGTGCCGCTGTTGCTGGGGCTGGGGGTGGATGAACTGTCGGTCAGCGTGCCGCTGATTCCGGCGATCAAGGCCGCGATTCGCGAGGTCGAGCTCAGCGACTGCCAGGCCATCGCCCATCAGGCGCTGGGGCTTGAGAGCGCCGAGCAGGTCCGCGAGGCCTTGTCGTTGCAGCAGCAGGCGATGGTCGAAACTTCACAGGTGTTGGAGAACTGAACATGTTCGAAAAAATGCAACGGGCGTTCTGGAAGGCATTGACCCCGGATCTGCTGGTGGATGAGCCGAAGGTGGCGCGATCGTCTTCGGCGTTGCTGGCCCCGGGTGTGGTGGCTGCGCTGGGCGGTGTGGATAACCTCAAAGCCCAGCAGCGCGTAGCACTGACCCGAGTGCGGGTGGAGTTGCGGGATGTGGCGCGGATGGATCGACAGGGGTTGAGTGCGGCAGGTGTGCCGGGAGTCATGATGCTGGAAGATGGGGTTGTTCATCTGATCACCGGTCTTCAAGCGTAAACGTCATTCTGTGGGAGCCATGATTTGACTGTGACCAGGCGCCGCGTAGCCCTTACTGTTTCTCAACCGCAGGTGTATCGTATTCGCCTTTTGCGGGCATAGGCCTGCCGCTGATACGTGAGGTTGTTGAGTTCATGTCCTTTTCCCGTCGACAAATACTGGGTGGTCTGGCCGGTCTGGCAGTGGTGGGCGTCGGGGCCGGTGGTGCATCGCGTTACTGGCTGGGGAAAATGGCCGACGCCAACGCGGGTCACGATTATGAGTTGATCGCCGCGCCGCTGGATGTCGAACTGGTGCCGGGGCATAAAACCGAGGCTTGGGCCTTTGGTCCGTCGGCGCCGGGGACGGAACTGCGAGTGCGCCAGGGCGAATGGCTGCGGGTGCGTTTCATCAACCACCTGCCGGTGCCCACCACCATTCACTGGCACGGCATCCGTTTGCCGCTGGAGATGGACGGCGTGCCGTACGTCTCGCAACTGCCGGTGCTGCCGGGCGAGTATTTCGACTACAAATTCCGCGTGCCGGACGCTGGCAGCTACTGGTATCACCCGCATGTGAACAGCAGCCAGGAGCTGGGTCGCGGGCTGGTCGGGCCGCTGATCATCGAAGAGCGCGAGCCCACCGGTTTCAAGTACGAGAAAACGCTCAGCCTGAAAAGCTGGCACGTCGATGAAGAGGGCGCCTTCGTGCCGTTCAGTATTCCTCGTGAAGCGGCGCGTGGTGGGACGGCCGGTCGTCTGGCGACCATCAATGGCGTACCACTGCCGGTGGTTGAGTTGCCGGCCGGGCAGATCACTCGGGTACGCTTGTTGAATCTCGATAACACCCTGACTTATCGCCTCAACATTCCGGGTGTCGAAGCGCAGATCTACGCGCTCGACGGTAACCCGATCGAGCCGCGTCCGCTGGGCAAGGAATACTGGCTGGGGCCGGGCATGCGCATTTGCCTGGCGATCAAGGCACCCAAGGCGGGTGAGGAATTGTCACTGCGCAACGGGCCGGTGCGCATAGGCACGTTGCGCTCGGTGGCCAACAATGACGCGCCAACCCAGTGGCCGCCAGCGCTGCCGGCCAACCCGATCTCCGAGCCGGATATCGCCAATGCCGAGAAGCTCAACTTCAATTTCGAGTGGGTCGGTTCGGTCTCGGTCAACGTCGACAATGGCAAGCCGCCGAGCCTCTGGCAGATCAACGGCAAGGCCTGGGACATCACCGATAAAACCTGCGCCGACCGCCCGATTGCTAAGCTTGCGAAAGGCAAAAGCTACATTTTCGAATTGAAGAACATGACCCAGTACCAGCACCCGGTTCACTTGCACGGCATGAGCTTCAAGGTCATTGCCTCGAACCGCAAAAAGATCATCCCGTACTTCACCGACACCTACCTGTTGGGCAAAAACGAGCGTGCTCAAGTGGCGCTGGTGGCAGATAACCCGGGGGTGTGGATGTTCCACTGCCATGTGATCGACCACATGGAAACCGGCCTGATGGCCGCCATCGAGGTGGCCTGATGCGTCAGATACGCCCCGCGCAGATCATCGACCGTAGCCGCGATCAGGACTTCATGCGTGAAGCCCTGGCCCTGGCCGCGCAAGGTGCGGCCCTCGGCGAAGTGCCGGTGGGCGCGGTGCTGGTGCAGGACGGCGAAATCATCGGGCGCGGCTTCAATTGCCCGATCAGCGGCAGCGACCCCAGCGCCCACGCCGAAATGGTCGCGATCCGCGCCGCCGCGCAGGCCGTGAGCAACTATCGTCTGCCGGGCAGCACGCTGTACGTCACGCTGGAACCGTGCAGCATGTGCGCCGGTTTGATCGTGCATTCGCGGATTGCGCGGGTGGTCTATGGGGCACTGGAACCCAAGGCCGGGATCGTGCAAAGCCAGGGGCAGTTTTTCACCCAGGGCTTTCTCAACCACCGGGTGCTGGTCGAAGGCGGGGTATTGGCCGAAGAGTGTGGGGCGGTGTTGAGCGAGTTTTTCAAGGCCCGAAGAGCCAAGCCAGCAGTTTGAGACACAACACAAATCAACTGTGGGAGCGAGCTTGCTCGCGATGAGGCCCTAACATCCAACATCAATGTTGAATGTCAGGCCGCCATCGTCGGAACGCCGCCCGGAGCAAGCTCGCTCCCACAGGGGATTTCCAGCGATCAGGAGATAGGTGTTTTATTTACGAGCGACGATCACCGCGCGCATCGGCGCCGGCAAACCTTCAATCGTCTTGCTGTGATCATCCGGATCGAGGAAGTCGCTCAGCGACTGATACTTCATCCACTCGGTCCCACGTTGTTCTTCAACCGTGGTCACGCTGACATCCACGCACTTCACATCGCTGAACCCGGCACGGCGCAGCCAGAGCATCAGCGCCGGCACCGACGGCAGGAACCAGACGTTGCGCATCTGCGCATAGCGGTCTTCCGGCACCAGCACTTGCTGTTCGTCGCCGTCGATCACCAGCGTTTCCAGCACCAGTTCACCGCCCTTGACCAGGCAATCCTTCAGCGCCAGCAAATGCTCGATCGGTGAGCGGCGGTGGTAGAACACGCCCATGGAAAACACCGTGTCGAAGCCCTCGAGATTGGGAGGAAGATCCTCAAAGGGAAACGGCAGGTGCCAGGCCGACGGTTCTGACAGGTAACGCTGAACCGCCTGGAACTGGCAGAAGAACAGCCAGTTCGGGTCGACGCCGATCACGCTGTCGGCGCCGGCACCGAGCATGCGCCACATGTAATAGCCATTGCCGCAGCCGACATCGAGGATGCGTTTGCCTTTGAGGTTCAGGTGCGGGGCGACCCGCGACCACTTCCAGTCCGAGCGCCATTCGGTGTCGACGTGCACGCCGAACAAGTCGAACGGACCTTTACGCCATGGCGACAGGCCCATCAGTGCGGTGCGCATTTGTGCGCGGGTTTCATCGTCGCAGTCGGTGTCGAGCATCAGGCCGTCAAGCAAGTCGACTGCGGTCGGCTGGATCTTTGGCAAGGCGTCCAGTGCACTCTGCCAGCGCTCAAGGTCGCCGTGACCTTTTTCCATTTTTGCATCGAGTTGCGCTTGCAGGGTGTTGGCCCAATCGGCCAGTGGCGTACCGGTCAGACGGCGGGCGAGGGGAGACAGATCAATCATGGCAAGGCAATCAACGAGGCAAAGTTAAGACACTGGAACCACGGCACGACTTTCGAGAACCCGGCGGCCAGCAGGCGTTCACGGTGTTCTTCGAGGCTGTCGGGCTTCATGACGTTTTCGATGGCGCTGCGCTTCTGGGCGATTTCCAGTTCGCTGTAGCCGTTGGCGCGTTTGAAGGCGATGTGCAGGTCGGTGAGCAGCGCGTGTTCTTGCGCGTCTTCGAAACGCAGCTTCTCCGACAGAATCAGCGCACCGCCCGGCAACAGCGACTGACGGATGCGCCCGAGCAGTGCCAGGCGTTGGTCCGGGGCGATGAATTGCAGGGTGAAGTTCAGCGCCACCACCGAGGCCGGCTTGAATTCCAGCGCGAGAATGTCACCTTCGATCACGTCAACCGGCAGCAGCTCCTGGAACATCGAGTCCTGGCCGTTGAGGTATTCGCGGCAACGCTCGACCATCGCCGTCGAGTTATCCACCGCGATCACCCGGCAACCGTCGGTGCGCACATGGCGGCGCAGGGCCTGAGTCACCGCGCCCAAGGACGAACCGAGGTCGTAGAGCACGCTATTGGGCTGGGCGAACTGCGCCGCGAGCACGCCGAGGTTTTCGACAATGGTCGGGTAACCCGGCACCGAGCGCTTGATCATGTCCGGGAACACCCGCACCACGTCCTCGTTAAAGGCGAAGTCGGGCACCTGGGCCAGGGGCTGGGCGAATAGGCGATCGGGTTCTTTGCTCACGGCGGTTCCAGCGGCGGATGTGGAAAAGGCCGGCATTTTAGCCAACTTGGCGCGCGGATGCGCGGGTTGTCTGATAAACCGCCAATCAAAAGATTGCAGCCTGCGGCAGCTCCTACATTGGAATGCGATCCCCGTAGGAGCTGCCGCAGGCTGCGATCTTTTAAACGGTTAAACGCGGTTTCTGGGAGAACGCCGACGCCGCAATCCCCCATTGCCCCAGCCAGTAGCTGAGGATGATCACGTAGGGCGCGGCCTCGAACGGCCACACAAAGCGGCTGATGCCAATCACGCTGTCGGAAAACACAAACGCCAGCGCGCCTCCGGCCGCCAACAGTGCCGAGCGCTTGGGCACGTCGCTGCCCAAACGGGCCAGGGCACGCCAGAGCATGGCGCTGATGGCCACGCCGTAAACGATCACCGGAATCAGCAACGGCCCCAGGCCATGGCTGATCAGTATCCCCAGCAGCAGCGCGCCGACCCCGAGCGCCAGCATCAGCGGCAACAGCGCCAGGCGCCGGCAATCACTCAAGTACGCCTTCAAATACGCCAAGTGCGCGAGCAGAAACGCGCCGAGGCCAAACACGAATAAATCCCCAGGCCACGCCAGCAACACGTCGCCGAGCAACGAGAAAATCAATCCAAGGCTGATCCAGCGCCGATACTCGCTGGGCGGTGCATCGTGCAGCCAGCCGAGCAGCGCCAACACCGGCAACGGTTTGACCAACAGACACAGCAACTCGGCGTGAACGCTCACCCCGTAAAGAAAGGTCACCGCGCCCATCAGCGCCAGAATCAGCCAACCCACGGTCAGTTAACCGAAATCGCGCAGTCGAAGGTTTGCGCAGGCGTGGCTTCCGGCTCCCACGGCTGTTGATAAGTCAGGCGCAAACGCCCGTTGCCCGCGGCGAAGGCTTGAAAGCGCCAGGTCGATTGCCCGCCACTGCCCACCAGTCCGGTGTTTTCCGGGTTGGTGTAAACCTCGGGGCTGATCGCCCGCAGCACGCCGCCCGCCGAATCCTGGATCGCCCAGCGATAACCGGTGGTCGGGTTGCTCGGCAGGGTCAGGATCAGGTGTTGCCCGTTGTTCAGCTGCACCGGGCATTCGCTCTGTTTTTCCACCGTCACGTTCTGTTTCGGTTGAGTGGCGCAGGCGGTTAGCAGGGCGAGGCTCAGGGGGACAAACAGGCGGGTGGGGGACATAAGGTCAGCGGCTCCGGTAATCGCGACGAATGGCGAGCATAACCGAAGATGAGACAAAGTGTGACGGGCAGGAGGGGGATGATACGAGAGCAGTGTTGTTAGTGCCGGCCCCATCGCGAGCAAGCTCGCTCCCACAGGTTTATCACTATCCCTGTGGGAGCGAGCTTGCTCGCGATGGCGATGGTAAGGACGCTAGATGACTATCAGAACAACACCTTCGCCACATCCGCAAAGCGCTTGGCAAAGTGCACGGTAATCCCCTCCTTCAGGTAATCCGGCAACTCCTCGAAACTGCCACGGTTGGGCTCCGGCAAGATCAGTTCGAAGATTTTCTGGCGCCGCGCCGCAATCACCTTCTCGCGCACCCCGCCAATCGGCAGCACATGCCCGGTCAGCGTCAATTCACCGGTCATGGCCACGCCTTTTTTCGGCGGCTGGTTGCGTGCCAGCGAGAGCAGGGCGCTGGCCATGGTCACGCCGGCGCTTGGGCCGTCTTTCGGGGTGGCGCCTTCCGGTACGTGGAGGTGGATGAAAGCTTCGTCGAAGAACTTCGCATCGCCACCGAATTGTTTGAGGTGCGAGCTGACGTAGCTGTAGGCAATCTCGGCCGATTCCTTCATCACGTCACCCAGTTGCCCGGTGAGCTTGAAGCCGCGGTTGAGGGTGTGGATGCGTGTGGCTTCGATCGGTAAGGTCGCGCCGCCCATGCTGGTCCAGGCCAGGCCGGTGATGACGCCGGTGCCGGACAGCACTTGTTCGTTGCGGAACACCGGCATGCCGAGTGAGGCTTCGAGGTCTTTGGGGCCGATCTTGATCACGCTTTGCGGCTCGTCGATCAGCTTGACCACCGCTTTGCGTACCAGTTTGCCCAGTTGTTTTTCCAACTGCCGCACCCCGGCTTCGCGGGCGTAACCGTCGATCAAGGCTTTCAGCGCGCTGTCGCTGATGGACAGACTGGTTTTGGACACCCCGGCCTTATCCAGCTGTTTTGGCCACAGGTGACGCTTGGCGATGGCGACTTTTTCTTCGGTGATGTAACCCGACAGGCGAATCACTTCCATCCGGTCGAGCAACGGGCCGGGAATCGAGTCCAGGGTGTTGGCGGTGCAGACGAACAGCACTTTCGACAGGTCCAGGCGCAGGTCGAGGTAATGGTCGAGGAATTCGACGTTCTGTTCCGGGTCGAGGGTTTCCAGCAGCGCCGAGGCCGGGTCGCCCTGGAAGCTTTGGCCCATCTTGTCGATCTCGTCGAGCATGATCACCGGGTTCATCACTTCGACGTCTTTCAACGCCTGGACCAGTTTGCCCGGCAGCGCGCCGATGTACGTGCGGCGGTGGCCCTTGATCTCGGCTTCGTCGCGCATGCCGCCAACGCTGAACCGATAGAACGGCCGCCCCAGGGACTCGGCGATGGATTTGCCGACGCTGGTTTTGCCCACGCCCGGAGGACCGACCAGCAGCACGATGGAACCGGCGATCTCGCCTTTGTAAGCCCCGACCGCGAGGAATTCGAGGATCCGGTCCTTGATGTCGTCGAGCCCGGCATGGTGTTTGTCGAGGACTTTGCGTGCGTGCTTGAGGTCGAGTTTGTCCTCGCCATAAACGCCCCACGGCACCGCCGTCGCCCATTCCAGGTAGTTGCGGGTCACGGCGTATTCCGGCGAGCCGGTTTCGAGGATCGACAGCTTGTTCATTTCCTCGCTGATGCGTTTCTGCGCCTGTGGCGGCAAGACCTTGCCCACCAGCCGCTGCTCGAACTGCTCGACGTCGGCGCTGCGGTCGTCCTTGGTCAGCCCCAGTTCCTGCTGGATGACCTTGAGCTGTTCCTTGAGGAAAAACTCGCGCTGGTGCTCGCCGATCTTGCGGTTCACTTCGGCGGAGATTTCTTTCTGCAAACGCGCGACTTCGACTTCCTTGCGCAGCATCGGCAGGACTTTTTCCATGCGCTTGAGCATTGGCACGCAGTCGAGCACTTCTTGCAGCTCGCTACCGGTGGCCGAGGTCAGGGCGGCGGCGAAGTCGGTCAGCGGCGACGGATCGTTGGGGCTGAAGCGGTTGAGGTAGTTTTTCAGCTCTTCGCTGTACAGCGGGTTGAGCGGCAGCAGTTCCTTGATCGCATTGATCAGCGCCATGCCGTAGGCCTTGACCTCATCGGTCGGCTCGCTTGGCTGGTGCGGGTATTCGACTTCCACCAGGTACGGTGGGCGATGGTGTTTGAGCCAGGTGCGGATGCGCACGCGGGTCAGGCCCTGGGCGACGAATTGCAGTTTGCCGTTTTCGCGGCTGGCGTGATGGACCTTCACCAGGGTGCCGTACAGCGGCAGGGCGGACGTGTCGAAATGCCGTGGGTCTTCCTGCGGGGTGTCCATGAAGAACAGTGCCAGCGAGTGATGCTCGGACTTGGCCACCAGGTCGAGGGTCTCGGCCCAGGGTTCTTCATTGACGATCACCGGCAGTACTTGCGCCGGGAAAAACGGGCGATTGTGAATCGGGATGATGTAGACCTTGTCCGGCAGGTTCTGGCCGGGCAGGGCCAGGCCTTTGCCTGCGGAGGTGGGGTGTTCGGCGTTTTCGGGGTCGGCGTAGTCGCTCGGGTTTTCCGGGAATTCTTGCTGGTCGCTCATGGGGCACCTGCGCAATGGGGTATGAGAGTTAGATGGGGCAGGTGGGGGGTGGTTTCAATGGGGGGCGGTTGTTAGCGGGTGTTTCATAAGGTGTATCTTCGTTCAACTGTAGGAGCTGCCGAAGGCTGCGATCTTTTGATCCTGGCGGCCTGACAGCCGGCCAATCTCCCGCAGATGTACACCAATCAAAACTGTGGGAGCTGGCTTGCCTGCGAAGGCGGCCTGACAGCCGACCAATCTCTTGCGGGTGTACATATCCATTCCTGCGGTAACGGCCACTTAGGGTTTCGCCTGACGGCGACTCACTTTTTTTACAAGCGCCTAAAAAAAGTAAGCAAAAAAACGCTCGCCCCAAGCGTCCGGCCCCTCGCCTAGGCTCGGCGTTCCCTCGCTCCGGTGTCCATCAGGGGGCATCGCCTCCGGTCTGCTTCGCGACGACCTCCTCTCGATGTGTCCGGCTGCGCCGTACGGCACTGCGCGCCAACCCCCTGATGAACACCTGCGCTCGGCCTCCCGAAGGGGCGGGTGGATCAAGATCAACAGCAACAGCACGGCGGCCTGACAGCCGGCCTGAGTGGTTGGAGTGCTTACGGCTTTAGATGCTGACCGTTCGCAGATGTACATCAATCAAAACTGTGGGAGCGGGCTTGCTCGCGAAGGCGGACTGGCAGTTAACTGAGAGGTTGAATGTGATGAACTCTTCGCGAGCAAGCCCGCTCCCACAGTGCGGTGTTACTGCTGTTCTGGCTGATCAAAACTATCCAGCGCTCGGTTCACCAACAGTTCCCCCAACGAGACCATCTGCTGAATCGCCAGCGCCACATGCCGGCGCGTGCCTTCGAGCTCGAACGCCAGGTCGCTGGCCAGCACATTGACCGAGGCGAGGGTTTCCGAGGCATGGGCCAGCAGGGTTTCGTTATCCAGATCGGGAATCACCGCGAAGATGTTGGAGGGGCGTTTGTCGGGCAGGTTGCCCTTGTCGAACGGCGGTTTGAGGTAATGATCCAGCGCTCGTTCGGCGGCGTCGTGGAGTTTTTTGGAGTCGTTGGAGGCGTAAGGGGAAGTGCTTGGGGTTTCAGGGGGATTTGGAGTGATCTTGTGCATTGTGAAGCTCCTTGATGAGTGGAGCCGCCACTGATCGCCGCGACGCGATGGGAGGTGGCAGCTGTACGCAGGTTCGCGGACCGGGCATCAAGGAACCCGGCATACCCGAAGGTATCCCGCGCACAGCCGCCATAACGCAAAGCAGTAGACGATAAAAAAGCGCCAACTGAAAGGAAATGATGGCGCTATGCGCCTTGATTGATCCGGGCCGCGACGCCCGTTCGCTGAATTGGCAGCGACCACCAAAGACTAGTCATGCGGCTTCCCACCGACAACCTGAAAACCATGTCGGAAGCTTCTCTGAATCCTACTCATGGGATAAACACGCCACAGAACGGTGTTGCATATATTCCAGCTGATCGCCCACAAAAAAGGCGACTACCTCACGGTAGTCGCCTTCTTTTTAACTGCGGTTAACGCTTATTCCGACAGTTTGTAAGCAATCACATAGTCGCCCATCTTGGTACCCAGCGAACCATGGCCACCAACCACCAGCAGCACGTACTGTTTGCCGTCCTTGCCGGTGTAGGTCATCGGTGTGGCCTGGCCGCCGGCTGGCAGGCGCGACTTCCACAGTTCCTTGCCATTGTTGACGTCATAGGCGCGCAGGTACTGGTCCAGGGTGCCGCTGAGGAAGCCGACGCCACCGGCAGTGACGATCGAGCCGCCCATGCTGGGCACGCCGATTGGCAGGCCGATAGGCAGCGGCGAGCTGTCGCGGCTGGTGCCGTTCTTGCGCTTCCACACCACTTTGTTGGTGGTCAGGTCGATACCGGCGACATAGCCCCAGGCCGGCGCCTGGCACGGTACGCCGAACGGCGACATGAACGGGTGCATGGTCACCGCGTACGGTGCGCCGGTGTTGGGCTGGATGCCGGAGGTCTCGCTTTCGCGCTTGCTCCCGGCAGCCACTTCAGCCTGGGGGATCAGTTTCGAGACGAACGCCATGTAGTTCGGGCTGGTGAACAGCATCTGGCGTACCGGGTCGAGCGACACGCTGCCCCAGTTGAACACACCGACGTTACCCGGATAGATCAGGCTGCCCTGCAACGACGGCGGGGTGTACTGGCCTTCGTAGCGCAGTTGGTGGAACTGGATGCGGCAGAGCATCTGGTCGAACGGACTGGCGCCCCACATGGCTTTCTCGGTCAGATCCGGGCCAAGCAGGTTGAGGTCCGAGCGCGCCTGGGTCGGGGCGGTATGGTCGCCGGTGACCGCACCTTGTGGTGCCGGAACCTCACGAATCGGCACGATCGGCTTGCCGTCGCGACGGTCGAGCACGTACAGGCTGCCCTGCTTGGTCGGTGCGATCAGCGCCGGTTTGACGCCGTCGGCGGTCTTCAGGTCGAGCAGGGTCGGCTGGCTGCCGACGTCCATGTCCCACAGGTCGTGGTGGGTGAACTGGAAGTTCCAGCGCACCTTGCCGGTGGCCAGGTCCAGGGCCACCATGCCGGCGCTGAATTTTTCAGCGCCCGGGGTGCGGTCGGCACCCCATTGGTCAGGCATCTGGTTGCCCAGTGGCAGGTACACCATGCCGAGTTTTTCATCGACGCTGGCCAGCGACCACATGTTCGGCGAGTTGCGGGTGTAGATCTTGCCCGGCGCCAAAGGCTCGGTCGCCTCCGGGTTGCCGCTGTCCCAGTTCCAGACCAGGTGACCGTCGCGGATGTCGAAGGCGCGGATCACGCCGGACGGCTCGTTGGTCGACTCGTTGTCGGTGACGTGACCGCCCATGATCACCAGATCCCGGCTGATCGCCGCCGGTGAGGTGGCGTAGTAGCCACCGGGGGTGAACGGGCCGATACCTTGGGTCAGGTCAACCACGCCGTGATTGCCGAAGCCTTCGCAGAGCTTGCCGGTGTCGGCGTTCAGCGCGATCAGACGCGCATCGGCGGTAGGCAGGTAAAGACGACGCGGGCAGGCTTGGGCAACGGCTTTGCCAGCCTCGGAGATGACGGCGGCCGAAGCGTTGTCAGCTTTGGCGTAGGCGTTCTCGTCGTAGTAGGAAACGCCACGGCAGGTCATGTGGGCGAAGCCCTTGAAGCCCACCGGGCTCTTGATCTGCGGGTCGAAGCGCCAGAGTTCCTTGCCGGTGTCTGGGTCCAGCGCCAGCACCTTGCTGTGGGCGGTGCAGGCGTAGAGCATGCCGTTGACCTTCAGCGGGGTATTCTCGTTGGTCAGCTCCACCGGGTCATCGGCGGTCGGCAGGTCGCCGGTGCGGATGCGCCAGGCTTCCTGCAGCTTGCCGACGTTGGCCGGGGTGATCTGCTTCAGCGGCGAGTAGCGGTCGCCGAATTCGGTGCGGCCATAGGCCTGCCACTCGCCTTCGGGCATGGCTGGCGCGGTACTGGTCATGTCGGCAGTGTCGCGGCCCAACTCGCCCATGATTTCACCCGGATGGGTGAACTGGCTGGCAACGGCGGTGGCGCCGGCCAGGACCACGGCCACGCTCAGCGCAGCGGTACCCAGTGGAGCGGCGCCATCGCGCAGCAACGGACGGCGGAACCACGGCAACAGCAGGACCACGCCAAGGGCGAACCACAATGACAGACGTGGCACCAGTTGCCACCAGTCGAGACCGACTTCCCACAGCGACCATACCGTACTGGCGAACAACACCACTGCGTACAGACCCAACGCCGCACGGCGCGCGGCCAGCAGCAAAATCCCGGTCAGCACCAGGCCGATACCGGCCAGCAGGTAGTACAGCGAGCCGCCGAGCAGGCTCAGCTTGATCCCCCCGGCCAGCAAGGCCAGGCCCATTAGCAGAAGCACGATACCGAGCAGGCTCGGCAGCAAACGGCTTCGACTAGCACCATCAGTGCTCATAGTGTGGTTCTCCGTGACGTTTTAAGTAGTCCCGCGCCTGTTCACTGTAGATGACGATCAGGCGCAAGCAGGTTTCAGTACAAAAAGTTCAGTTGATGCATTCCTGGTGGGAGCGAGCCGTTGATTAGAACGACGACTGCCCCTTGATCCCGCCGATCAGAGTGATGGCTTTTCGGGCAGCAACAGTGGGTAAGACAGCGCTGTCTCGTAAAGTCTGAATGTCGGGCATAGAGGGATTCTTGGTCTTTTATGGGGGGGAGCTGAACGCCGCGTGGATGAATCGGGTAGGTGAAGCGATTCAGCTTTAGGGGGGCAAGGATAATGATCTGTTACAAAGAGAGAAAGCGCTTTTCTTGACATGGATCATTTCGAATTTGGTAACAGTGACTGGAAGAAAAGTTCACCTACAGTTAAGGCTCTGGCGCACAGAGTCCTTTCACCGCGCGACCCCCTCGGCTAAGGTGCGCGCCTTCCTTTACTTTCTTCGTTCAAAGGCCCGGCATGACCGAACAGAACACCAACCCGCTGCACGGCGTGACCCTCGAACAGATCCTCAACGCGCTGGTTGAACACTACGAATGGTCGGGGCTGGCCGAGCGCATCGACATTCGCTGCTTCAAGAGTGATCCGAGTATCAAGTCGAGCCTGACCTTTCTGCGCAAAACCCCGTGGGCCCGCGAGAAAGTCGAAAAGCTCTACGTAAAATTGATGCGCACCAAACGTCCGCTCTAAGGAATAGAGATGCTCGCCGAGCTGACTCGACCGTCACCTGTTGTGAGAAGTTTGACCCGCTTGGCCGCCGTGCTTGGCTGGCTGGGATTGAGTATTCAGCTGTACCTGGTGTTTTACGGTCGCTGGAGTGTCAGCGCCAGCCTGCTGGGTGGGCTGGTGAGCTACTTCAGTTACTTCACCGTGCTGAGCAATACGCTGGTGGCGGTGGTGTTGACCTGTGCGGTGACCTCACGCGAGTCGAAGGGCCGCGCGTTCTTTTTGCAGCCGTGGGTCAGCAGTGGAATCGCCGTGAGCATTGTGCTGGTCGGCGTGGCGTACAGCGTGTTGTTGCGGCATTTGTGGCATCCGCAGGGCTGGCAGTTGTTTGCCGACGAGCTGCTGCATGACGTCATGCCGCTGCTGTTCCTGCTCTATTGGTGGCGGTGTGTGCCCAAGGGCACCTTGCGCCTGAGCCACATCGGGGTGTGGGTGATTTACCCGGTGGTGTATTTCGCTTATGTCTTGCTGCGCGGGCAGTCGCTGGGGCTCTACCCTTATCCTTTCATCGATGTTGAAAAGCTCGGTTATCCACAGGTGCTCATCAATGCCAGCGGGATATTGCTCGGGTTTGTGGTGATTGCGTTGGTGGTGGTTGGGCTGGATCGGTGGCGCGGGAGCATGCTCCCTCGCCACAGAGAGGGATGATTACTCCTCGTCGCTACCGTCCAGTTTCCAATAACCCACGGCCTTCACCTGATCCTGATTCAAACCTTTCTCGTCCAGCAGCACGCGGCGGATCTGCCGTGAGGCTCTGGATTCTGTCGCGATCCATGCATACAACTCGCCGCTCGGCATGTGCAGCTGCTGCACGGTGGTCAGCAGCGGGTTCTTGCCGCCTTCGCGCAGGACCCAAATCACCTTGACCTCTGCCTGGCTTTCGAGGACTTGCTGTTCGGCGCCGTTCTCGATTTCCACCACCACCAGTGCGCGACGGTTGGCCGCCAGGCTTTCGAGGCGGCGGGCGATGGCGGGCAGGGCGGTTTCGTCACCGATCAGCAGATAACTGTCGAAGACATCCGGCACGACCATCGAGCCCCGTGGCCCGCCGATGTGCAGGAACTGACCGGCTGTGGCCTGCGCCGCCCAGGTTGCGGCCGGGCCATCGCCGTGCAGGACGAAGTCGATATCCAGCTCCAGCGTGTTCAGGTCGTAACGACGGGGCGTGTAGTCGCGCATTGCCGGCAGCGGCCCGTTGTCCTTGCCGGCGCCCAGCACCAGGGTTTCCAGCGCGGCGTGTTCCGCTGCGGTTTGCGGGAAAAACAGTTTGACGTGGTCGTCCGTTCCGAGACTGACGAAGCCGGCCAGCTCCGGCCCGCCGAGGGTGATCCGGCGCATGCGCGGGGTCAGGTCGAGTACCCGCAGCACTTGCAGGCGACGGCGTTTGAGTTCGTGGCTGACGCGGTGAATGGTTTGCACGATGACTTCAGTCATTCGGCCTTCTCCTGAACCGGTTGAACGACAGGGCCATCGACGATGGCTTTGGCGGTGTTGTTGAGCAGGTCGCGCACCCGCAGGATTTCTTCCGGGCTCCAGCGGCCATGATGCATTTGCAACGCGTAGCGCAAGTTGTGCACCGCTTCGTGGATCTCGGCCGGGCGATCATGCCCGCGCAATGAACGCTTGCTGACCTCGATGCGCATGCGCACGCCGTCCAGGGCAATCGCTTGTTCGCCTAATGACAGACGTCCGGCGTCGGTGATGCTGTAGCGTTTTTTTCCGCCATCGGCGTCGCCGAGGATCATTTCGCTTTCTTCAAGAAAGGTCAGGGTCGGGTAGATCACGCCGGGGCTGGGGCAGTAGGCGCCGTCGAACATGCTTTCGATCTGGCGGATCAGGTCATAGCCGTGGCACGGCTGCTCGGCGATCAGCGCCAACAGCAGCAGTTTCAAGTCGCCGGGGGCGAACACTCGTGGACCGCGGCCACCGCGTTCGCGGCCGGGGCGTTTTTCGAAGCCGTCGCGGCCCTCGCTGTGTTCGCGATGGGAATGATGGTCTCTCATTTTTGTGTTCTCTCGTCGTATTTAGATACAACTTAAGATATATCTTTAGTGGGTAGCAAGGGGACCAGACCAACGGTCGGATTCCGGTGTCGACGGAGGTCAGCGGTTTACGTATGAAATTGTCGGACAATTTCATATCAATAAAATGCGACTTTTAATTCAGGCGTGCCTTGAAAAATTAGTGTTAACTCTCTAATTGTTCGGCGCTGGCCTTTGTTTGCTAGTTGCGTGGTGTCGGTGTTTCGGATATTGCATGGTTATGGAGCCTGTCTTGTTTTTTCGGTAAATCTGTTTGTAGTCTTGTTCTTACGGTTAATAACAGCTTTTTCCGTTTTTTCGGGTTTTGTCACTCTTTATCTGCGGCGTCCTGGCTACAGGCTCGCCGGAACTTGCCTGCTTACTTTCCATAGGAATTGCTCGATCATTTGCCGGCGTTGAAAGTTAAGACAAAGCGCTATCAAGGTGCGGTATTGGCCTTGGGGTTTTAAACTTTCGATGATCAAAACCTATTAAAAAGACAGGTATCGAATGATGTTCAAGAAACTCGCAATTGCTGCTCCATTGGCTGTTCTGGCTCTGAGTTCTTCCGTTGTATTTGCCGCAGGCGAAGCCAACCATTCCATCAGTCTGGTTGCCCACGTTCCGACCAACGGCTTTTACGTCGTTCCAGTCGATCCGGATCTGGTCAACAAGGATCAGGATATGAGCCACAACCCGGCCACCGGTACCATGCGCCAGGTGAACGGCTTTTTCGACGTACGTAACAACAACGGTTCGGTTCACGCCAGTGTGCAAGGCACGCCGAAGCTCATCTCCGGTGCCAACACCATTGACCTGAAAGTAGAGCTCAACAACAAAGAGCTCAACAACACCCCACAAATGGTCGTGGGCGAGGCCGAGTCGGACGTGAACTATCGCGCCCCTCTGCGTATTAGTGCAAAAGGCACAACCTTTGCTCCGGGCGATTACACCGGTGAAGTCACCATGTTGTTTGACGCTGTTCCCCCTGTCGCTCTTTGAATAGAAAGTACGACACCCAACGCTTACTTTCCTAAGTAACGTAACCGGCTGGCAACGACGTCTGTTTGTCGGCCGGGCTTTAACTCATTAGTAATTAGAGTGCTCGTTCATGTTCCCGATGACGCCCATCGCGGCTGCACTTGCGTTGCTGTTTTGTAGCAGTGCATTCGCCGCGCCCGTTCCTGTTGGTCCTACACCGAAAAGTTTGTTGGCCCAGGCCAAAGGCTTGCCGGCGGAGTTCGAGGAGCACTTCTTTGATGTGCCATTGGCGGTTCGGGTTGAACTCGACCAACAGCCGCTCGGTGAGGCCATGATTGTGTTGTCCCGCGATGACCGCATCACCTTGCTCGAGTTTACCGATACCAGCGAAAGCAACTTCAACGCCAGCGAGCGTGAAACCTGGGCCGATTACCTCAAGCCTGGGGTCGCGCTGGGGGCCTGTGCCGGCACGTGCCCGGAACAGATGCTGGCGATCCACTACAACCTCGAAAATTCATTGGTGTCGATCGTCACTGAAAATGCCGAGCGCGACACTGAAACCAAGCGCTTTTACGATCAGCCAGAGGGCGGCAGCAGCGGCCTGATCGTGCGCAATCAGCTCAATCTCAATGGCGGCCAGGATCAGGACCTGGGCGGACGTTTTGGCCTGGAGGCCAGCGGCAGCCTGGGCAACTGGAGCCAGACCCTCAACCTGCAACTGGCCCGCCTCGGCGGACCGGATGACAAGCTCTATCACTCGATTTATGAGCTCTACACCCAGCGCGAGTTGCAAGGCAGCTTTGTTCGCCTGGGGTATTTCACCCCCAACTCCGAAGGTTTGACGCGCCAGCCCCGTTCGTTCGGCACCAGTCCCGATACGGCGGTCGGGTTGATGTATGGCAGTTCCGACAGTCTGGCGATCGACAGCCCGAAACCCAGTGTTTATCCGATCTACGTCACCGCCAATCGGCAGGCCTCGGTGGAAATCTACCGCGACGGTCTGCTGATCAATACCCAAGCGGTGCCAGCCGGATTGCAGACCCTCGACACCCGTCCGTTGCCCGGAGGTATCTATGAAGTGGAGGTTCGCTTGATCGAAGACGGTCAAATCACTTCGACGACGCTGGAACTGGTCTACAAACCAAACAACTGGCGCAACCATGATGAGCGCTGGCGCTACAACCTGTTTGCCGGGCAGGAAACCAAACTGCTCAGCAACTGGGATCAGCAGGCCAGTGGCGATGCGACCGCTGGCGCGTCGATCAACTACCTGCTGCACCCACGGGTGATTCTCGGGCTGTCGGCGCGCCAGGTGCGTGAAAAGCTGCAATACGGCAGTTCCATCGACTGGACCCTGGCCAACAGCACCAGCCTGTACGCCAACCTGTATCGGACCGAAGACCACGGCACCGGGGCCGATGTGCAAGGCCTTTACAACTATGGCAGCGGCAGTCTGGTGGTCAGCCACAACCGCAGTTGGCTCGACACCCGTGACACGTTCGACACCCTGCCCGATGGCACCCGTGTGCGCCAACGCAACGTGTTCACCGGTCAGACCAGTAACTCATCGCTGGCGCTGAACCATCGGATCAGCCGCAAAAGTTCGCTCAACGCTCGAGTGTCCCACAGTGAAGGCAACACCGAGGGCGTGGGGCTAGACCTGGGATGGACGCAGCGCACGCAGGTGTTTGGCAGCGATGCCAACTGGCGGCTCTCGGTGTTCGATCGTCCCGGCAGTTTCAGCAGCGGTAATGCGCGCAATCGCGGGGTCGACCTGAGCATCAATATGGCGCTGGGCGGGCCGGGTCAGCAAATCTCGGGCAGCCTCGGTACGCGCACCGCCCGTGATGGCAGCCGCGACAACAATGCGTCGCTCGGTTACCGCAAAGACCTGCAAGACCACGTGTTGCAGAGCGTATCGGTGACGGCGCTCACCGACACCTATGGCGTTGGTGTGTCGAGCCTGGCGAACTTTCGTACAGACGTGATCAACGGCGACGGCTTTGTCCAGCGCTCGTCCTACAACGGCAACTTGACCGGCGGTCTGAACCTGGACAGCACGCTGGCCATTGGTGCGCAACGCATGGTGCTGACCAGTCAGCATCAGGGGCGTGAGGCGGGGATGATTGTTGACGTGGAGTCCGACATCGATGGCATTGCCTTGCGCGCCGATGACCTGAGTGGCGGCAGTGCGGCTCTGCGGCCAGGGCGCAATTTCATTCCGATTACCGCCTACAAGAGCAGCTCGCTGAGCTTCGATTTCGAAGGCAACCATGTGCCGGCGGCGACCATCGAGCCGGCGCGCACCCGCTATCACCTGAACAAGGGCGGGGTGGAGTACCGCAAGGTGCGGGTGATGAAAACCCTGACCGTGCTCGGTCGCCTGCTCGACCCACAAGGCCGGCCCCTCAAGGGCCATCACGTGATCAACCACGCCAGTCGTGGTGTGAGTGAAGTCGACGGCTTTTTCTCGATGGAAATGAATGCCGGTTCTCCAACGCTGGAGGTGCGTTACGCCGATCAGTTGTTGTGCCAGTTCCGGCTCGACACCGACAAGCATCGCAGTGAAAACAATGTGCTGATGATCGGCGATCTGCGGTGCACGCCGGACACGTTGGCGGATGCAACTTTTAAGGCCGAAACGGCGAGCTGACAGACATGAATATTTTCACCTGGCTTGGAAAGAAAATCGGTGGCAGGACGTCATTGGCAGTGCTGTGTGGGGGGGGATCGTTACTGACTCATGCGGCCGTCTTGAACATTGATGCAACGTTTGTCCCTGATTCGGGAGCTCCACATAAAAATGAATTTGTGAACAAAACCCCTTCTCAAGGCTTCTGCCTTCAAGTCCCTCAGGCCTGTAAGCCGGAAGGTCTATTTAGTTTGATCGCGCCGATTTCCTTTTCGGCCAATGCGCCCATCCGCGCCAATCATACGGATCCACGTCAGGGGGGGATGGCCAGCGTGCCGTCGCAATGGCGCGATGTGGAGGTGACCCACTCGTCTGGCGAGAAACATAACCTCAAAGTCCGGATCGCCGGGATCGGGCACGAATCGCTGTTGCCGATACCGATCCAAGAGATAACCGGGGCGTCCGGGGGGGTGGGTTGGGACAGACTTTGGCAAGGTGGTTCCTGGATGTACGCCCCGTCACCCTGTCAGGGGGTGGGATGGTCCACAGTGGGGAATTTTGGTTTTAACAGTTTCTGGAAAGTCCCCCTGGGTGCGGGAGTCTGTGCCAAACAGGCCCTGTTCGATATTCCGCTGGCCTTCAAGTATCAATACTTCGTGTTCGGATATCAGATGACCACGCCTGATCCATTGAAGATGCAAAGTGGTCATTACACCGGTTCGGTCACCTTCAGCGTCGGACCGGGTCAAGACTTCGATATGGGCGATGTGATGCGACCCGATGACACTGCGTTGACCCTCGACTTCAATCTCGATGTTCAGCACACCCTGAAAGTCGACATTCCCCCTGGTGGCGAAAACGTTCAATTGGTACCAGCAGGCGGTTGGCAGAGCTGGTTGCAAGCGGGACGCCGGCCGGTGCGGCTGTTTCGTGATCAGACCTTCAACATTTCCGCGTCGTCGCGTTTCAAGATGCAGCTGGAATGTGAAATCAGCGGGTTTCCCTATGACTGCCTGATCAAAGATCCGGTCTCGAAACGCTCGGTGGAATTGCAGGTCAGCGTCAGTCTGCCCAATGGCCTGACTGACATGGCCGGGCAACCGGTCAAGCGTGTTCGGCTACGGGCGGGAGCGATCAACGCGCATTATTTTCAACCCGGTTTTTACGTGGACAGAGCGCCTGGCGTTCTGCACTTCGAGATCCCCCAGCAGCAGATGGCGTTCATGTTGCAGCCCGGTGTGGCGAGTACTTATTCCGGTAGTGTCACGGTGATCTGGGATTCGGAAGTCTGATGGCCGGTGTATCGACCAGTCAGCGCGATGTTGTGATCAAAATCATGAGGTTCAAGGTTATGAGGCATCTGCTAACACTGTTGGGTTTGAGTGGGTTTTCCCTGGCGATTTCAGCCGGGCCGCAGATCAACGTCGGAACGGTTTACGACTATCTGGATGGCGACAAGAGCACGTACCTCAAGCGTGTGTTCAACAGCGGTGACAGCACGGCGTTCGTCAAGGTCAACATCCTGGAAATCATTTACGACGCCGATGGCACATCCCGTGAAGTGCCGGTCAAGACACAGGCGGACGCAAGCGGCCGTGATGGTTTGATGGCCAGCCCTGCGCGGTTGATCGTGCCGGCCAATGGCATGCAGGGAACGCGTTTGTTGCACATGGGCGAGCGTGACACCGAGCGTTATTTCCGCGTGCGCTTCGTGCCGGTGGTACCGGAAAAGGAAGACGAGTTTGCGGTCTCCAGCGACGAGCGTGATGAGTACAAAAAGAACCTGTCGGCGGGGGTCAACGTCATGACCGGGTTTGGCACGGTGTTCTTCGTCAGGCCGAAGAACAGCCGTTTCGACAGCGTGATCGAGGACAGTCCGGGCCTCTACCGGCTGCGCAATAACGGCAACACGGTGGTGGTGGTCGATGAGTTTCGTAACTGTTCGCTGAAAAACGAAACCGAGTGCGAGCCGACCACCAAGCACCACATCCTGGCGGGCAAGACCTTCGAGTTCGAGAAGAAGCCCGGACGCGAATACCGCTTCAACCTGGTCGAGGGTCACGCCAAAAAGACGTTGCGCATCGCCAGCCAGTAATACCCGGGTGATCGCGAGCGAGCAGTGTCGCTCGTGACCTTCATTTTCGATGCAACAGGTACCTGACATGATCAAGCAATCGGCCATCGCCTTGTGGGTGGGCGTCGTGGCGCTGACGAGTGTTTCGACGTTCGCGGCGCGGGAGGAACGCACTTTTGAGGTGTCGGTGGACATTCCGACGCTGGGGTTTTATGTGATACCGGCCGAGACCAACTGGATTCATCTCGAACAGACGTTGCCGTGGAATCTGAATACGTCGACGTTGGGTGGGTTGCGCAAGAACTTCGACGTCAAGCACGACACCAGCGCGATCGAAGCCCGGTTGGAGAGCGAACCGTACCTGTCCAATGGCCGTGACGATCAGAACATCTATTTGCATGTCAGCTTCAATGGCCGGGCGTTGAGCCATGATCCCCAACCTCGGGAAGTGGTGCCCGTAGCGCAGGCGGTCGCGGGGGGGCGCTTTCCCCTGGAAATACAACCGAAAGCGCCTGTCGGCGGCTATAAGCCGGGTGCTTACTATGGAAGTGTCCGGCTGATCTTCAATGCCGCGGCGCCCTGATAGAGACACCTGCCTGACAGCGATGTCTGTCAGGCAGGTATTGGGGTTTTACTGTCCGGCCTTGCGCAGAGCCGCTCGGGTCAGGCTTCTGGCCAGTTCTTTTTCTTGATCCCCCAGATCAACCAGCAAACGATTGATGATGGCATCGCCGATGGGCTCTTCGACGAAGACCTCGGTTTCTGCAATCGAAAATCCATCCATCAGCGTTGCAAGCCGGTTTTTCAATTCTCGGCGTTGAAGTTCGGTCAGTGTTTTGTCGGCCCATTGCCGTTGTTCGGTTTGCAGGTTCTCGAGCTGTTCGGATTTGCTTTGGAAGCGCCGCTTGTTGGCTTCCATCCGCACCGGATTGCGTTCAAGCAGGTAGTTTTCCCAGAATTCCTGCTCCAGCATCCGGTTCACCAGACCGTCGCCTTCGCTCAGGGCCAGAACCGTGTCATAGGCTTGATCGATCATCTCGTCACTGACCCCTGACACTTCCCGAAACAGCATGTACTCCGATTGCCATGGCAGATTCAGGCGCCGTACCAGACCAGTTTGATAGGCCAGGTAGACCTCGACTTCATCCGGGTTGCCCGGACGACTGGCCATGTCGGCCCGGGCGATCTCGTTGACCGTTTCCAGGCGTGCGGCGCCCTTGGCCAGGGTCACCAGTTTCTGCTCCAGTTGCGCTGCGCTGGTGGAGTAGGAATAGGCCTCCGAGGCCAGGACTTCGATACCCATGTTGTTGAACAACTGTGCACCGGCATCGGCGCAGCGGACCGGGTCGATCGCCATGGTGAATAGCTTTTCCCGAAGACGGGTGTCGATGTGAACGGCGTCCATCATTCGCCACAAGCGTTGCAAGAGATTGGCCCGTGTTTCACCGCCGACCCGATAATCCGCAGAGTTTTGCATGTCGAGCAGCACGGCCGCGAAGCGTTCTGCATCCGGCTCGTCGATCAGCTCCGACAGTAAGATATCGCGATCAACCCCCCATCCCGGCACGTCTCGCCAAAGCGAAGCGTACTCATTCGAAATGATCGGCACCGGGTTCGTTTGAGTAGATGGCAATACAGGTTCGGCAGGCAATCCAACGGAGCGACGCAGCGTTTCAACGTGCAACCGATCCGGCTCCGTCAGGCGATCAAGGCTCAGTCGTGTGCGGGCCACGATGGCGGCTTGCGACGAGCCAGGTACTACCTCAGGTATCCGGGTGATCGGGTTATCCCGCAGGTCCAGAAAAAATCCACGCGGTCGCGGTTTGGCCAATGCTCCCTCGGGCCAGGTCGAGAGCCCGGTGTTTTTCAGCGTTACCACCGTCAACCGTGGCATTCGGCCAATGTGCGGCGACAAAGCCAGCGGATTGTTCTCGAGCCTGAGAATTTCCAGGTAGGTCAGGTTTTTCAACTGCTCCACCGCCGGGGCGTCCAGCACGATTTGGTTGTCGCTCAGCCGCAAGCGCTCAAGTCTGTGCATGGAACCGATGCTCTTGGGCAAACCGGTCAGTTCACAGCCCTTGGCGCTGAGTTCGCGCAGGTTTGGGAAGTCCTTCAACAAACCGTTCGATTTGCTGGAAAACCGAGTGTTGTCGAGCTTCAGCACGCGGACCTTGTCGAGAAACTTCTTCAGTTCCGGACGTTTCGACCACCAGGTTTGCAGATCCAGTGGCAGCAACTCCCTGGACAGGTCAAGTGAGTAGCTGTCCGGGTCAGTTCGGCTACCGAGGTCAATGTTCTTGCGTTCGAAACAGTCGATCAGGCGTTCGGCAATGTGCCGTCCGCCGTTGTCGCGAAAATCGAACCCGCCAGGGCCCCATGTTTCGGGTTGTTGGAACTCCCAGCGATGGACGATCACGCGCAATTCATCGAGGTCGTTTTCCTGTTGTTCAATGGCCCTCAGTGACTCACCTTTGGCGATCAAGGCTTCGGCGAAGGCGTCGATTTCGCTGGCGCTGAAATGCGGATGCAGGTCCTCGATACGTTCATGCAGGGTGACTCCACCACGGCTGAGGGCGCCGCCGCGCACCAGTAGCTCGGTATCACGCTCGGCAACGGCGCGGATCGGCGGCAGGGCCAGAACGGTCCGGCGCTCACTGGGGGGCGCCGTCTTGGCGATCACCCATTGCCTGAAGATTTCGCCATCACTCGGCTTGTAGCCCAACGCGTTGCGCCCGTTCTTTTGCGTGGCCTGGAGGATCGCGTCCAGAAGACCATCGGCTTCATGGATCGGCTGATCCGAGGCATCACGCACCTGGTATTTCCCCGAGTCGTCTCGAATCAATACCCGAACCTGTGTCTCATCTTCGGCACCCGCGCTGCAACGCAGCTCCCCATCGAACGCACCCTGACGGATTTCAATGCGCAGGTCGCCGAATGTGTCGGTGTAGGTTCGCAAGGTGCCCAGCACCAGGCGTTCGGTGTCGATGTTAGTCAATGAGTCGTGGTAAAGGCCTTGGGTGGCTCTAACCGACCGGGTTTCGAACTCAAGCTCTCGCGCCTGGGTTTTCAGGCGCAAGGTCAGACGACGGTTTTGCGCGATCTGCTGTTGCTCCGATGGCGTGGCGCCCGTCATGATTTTTTCCGCAACACTGGCAGGCAGCTCGGGGACGTCGGTGAACAGCAGCGCAATGTCGGGGGATAACGCTTCATCGGCGTTTACGGGGGAGCCGAGGCGTTGCAGGGTATCGATCAGCAGCGGTGGTGGCGGCGCGTTTTCAACGTGCATCCTGCGCAGTACGGTCTCATCGGTGCCGCTGATCTGGCGAATCTGTTCCAGTTGTAGGTCGCTAAAGCCGTCGGTGGTGTGACCGAGGCGTCGCATCAGTGCCGAACCTTCCCACTGACGCGGATTTTCCGTTTCGCTGACCCACGCACCGTGACCGTTGTGGGTGAGGGTGGGGGCATAAGCGTCGGGCCGCTGCGGATGCTTGATGCGGTATTGACCCGTGACCGGGCTTTTTTCCACTTCGAAAAGCCGGTCGTCCAATGGCAGCATTTGCTTGCCCTGGTGTTGATAAATGCCCAACTGATCCGGTTCGGCCTTCTCGGGCAAGACCTCTGATTGTTGGTAGGGCGATAGGTCGGGATTCCACAAACGCGTCTGGCCATCGGCCAACTCCACGGGTTTCAGCCCTTCGACAAATGACGAGAGCTTTACGCCGATCAGGCTGCCAACTTTCAACCCGGCGGCGAATGCGGCCAGTTGTACAACACTTTCCAGCACGCCGATGGCCTGTTCACCGGCCTCCGCCAACCGCCCCTCGGCCAGGTCGACAATGCCCTCGAATACTTCATCGGTCAGTTGAAAGGCGGTGTACGCCAGCATCAATTCACCCAGATAGGGCACGAACGGCGTGGCCACCAGCAGGGCGACATTGAGAATGTCCGAGAGCATTTTTTCCAGGTTGTCCCACCAGGCCCAACGCGCCATGCGGTCGGCGTACTCAGTGGAAATCGCGATCTCCCGCGCATCGTTGAGAATCTTGTTGAGATTCTGCTGATAGAGATAACCCCACAGATCGCCGGTAAAGCGGTTTTGGTGGTCATCCTGGATCTTCGACAGGCTGAACTGCAGGTTCGGGTTATCCACCGGGGTCTCTCGCCAGGAGGGCAGGCTGCTACCTGGCGGGGTCTGCTGCCATTTCACCCGGCTCAACCGGTCATTCAGGCGGGCGAAAAAGTGCCCGCGCTGCCGGTGCGCAACGAATTGGCTGAAAAACACCTGATAGTTATCGGCAGCCGTGGTCTCGCTCGTCGAACCGTTGCGCAACTGACGGGTCAGCTCGGCGATGAATTCGAGTCCCGAGGCATATTCCTTGAGCGGATGCTCGGGGTCATGGGGCACATAGGCAATCAGCGGTGTGGGGGTAGTGGCCGCCCATACGTCTGCGCTAATCACGACAATGCCGGTCAGGGCCGCATCCATCATGCTCAGGTTGTAGTAGTGGAGGGGCTTGCCATGCCATTGCAGATCCTTGCGGTCATCGAGCATCCCCTGCACCACGGTATAGGCCTGCTGGCTGATGTCATTTTTCAGTAGCGCCATTTTTGCGGCGGCCGCCAGGGTGCTTTTCTGGCTGTGGATGACTTTGTAGCGCAAGACATTCCTGGCCAACGGATCGGTCGGTTGTAAAAACGTCTTCAGGTGTCGTTCGTATTGCGCGCCGAGGTTCAGTTCGCGACAGAGCGCCTGGAATTGCTCGATCGTTACACTGCGCTTGAAGCGTTTGGTAGTGAAATGGCCACGGGCGTCGGGCCGGGTGATGAAGTCGGAATCGGCATGGAAGGTTTCGTCACTGGAAAAGTTGTGCAGTGCTGCATCGAGCAGGGACAGGGTTCGGCTTCGGGTGGCAGACGCAAGGTCATGCACCCACCATGAGCCGCTCACCGGCACATACAGATGCAGCCAGATGTCCCTGACGTTGTCTTCAATGCCGAAACGATCCTTCAAGGCCTTTTGCAGCAAGGGCTCGGCGAAGGCGTGAACGTCTTGCAGGCCGCTGAGTATCTGATCCACGCTGTTCTGCGCGAGCCAGTGATCCTTGACTGCATTTTTCAGCTGTCGGTGGTCGGCAGTCGACGCGTTCCGGTGCCAGTCGGGAAGCCTCAGGCGAGTGCTTTTCAACGCCGCGACCCTGTGCGCTGAAGCATTGGCAAGCCACGAAGGGATGGCGTTCCCGATCAGTTCGTGATGAACACTTTTGCCAGGATCGGCGGGGGGATGAGTGGGCATGGCTGGATCGTCCGTGATCAATAGTAGGACGACCAGCCTATGAAAAGAGGGGGCAGAAAAAAAGTTCAAATACCGGTTGGGAAGGACGCCTTTCCCGGCACCACACTTTCAAAATTGAAGAGTAAAAAACACATAGTTACCGCCTCGCCAACCCGGTATTCGATCTCATGGTTTGTCGCCTACTCGATCTTGGCCGTGGCCAGGGTTTTCTGGCACAGCGTTTCCGTTCCCGGTTGCAGGTAAGGCATAAGAATCGGCGCCATGCCCTTGAGCACTTGCACCGGCAACGCCGAGGTGAATTTGTAGGCTTGCGCCGAAGCGCCGGGGACGAACGCGGTCAAGGTGCCAAAGTGGTTGTTACCGATATAGAACACGAAGGTCGCCGTACGGTTGATCGATTTCGAGCTCAGAACCCGTCCACCGGAACCGAAGGCTTCAATGCGGTTGTCGCCGGTGCCGGTTTTACCGCCCATGGCCAGCGGGGTGCCGTTCGGCAGTTTGAAGGTGCCCGCCACGCGTTTGGCGGTCCCGGCATCCACCACTTGCGACAACGCTTCACGCATTGCCGTCGCCACTTCGGACGGCATGACGCGTTTGCCTTTGCCCGGGTCGTTGATCACCTGTGTTTCATAGGGTGTGTCGGCGGCGAAATGCAGGCTGTCGATGCGCAGGGTCGGCATCCGCACGCCATCGTTGAGAATCGTACCGATCAGCTCGGCCAGCGCCGCTGGCCGATCGCCGGAGCTGCCGATGGCCGTGGCCAGTGATGGCACCAGGTGGTCGAACGGGTAGCCGACGGCTTGCCAACGCTGGTGAATGTCGAGAAACGCTTCGATCTCCAGCATGGTCCGGATGCGGCTGTCGCGGGCGCTCTTGTGCCGGCTCTTGAACAGCCAGCTGTAGACTTCCTGACGCTCGAATTCACTGGCTTTGACGATCTGGCTGAACTTGGCGTCGGGGTTGTTCAGCAAGTAACCCATCAGCCACAGGTCCAGTGGGTGGACCTTGGCGATGAAGCCCTGGTCGGGCAGGTCGAAGGCGCCTGGCCCGTAGGTTTTATAGAGTTTTCCGAGGCGCTCGTCGGTGAGTTTTTCGTTGGGTTTTCCGCTGGCTTTTTCGATATTTTTATCGGGTTTTTTGGCCGTTTTCAGATGCGCCCGCACAAAGCTGTTGAAGCTCTCCTGGCTGGCCTCGGGCAGCAGGTAGCGGTGCACCGCCGCGAGACGAATCGCCGTCGGGTGCATGCCGTCGAGGAAGGTCTCGAGGCGAGCCTGGGTGTCCTTCTTCTGGTACTTCTTCCAGAAGCGCAGTAAAAACGCGGTGCCCTCGTGGTCGGCGAATTGCGCCAGATACTCCTGGCGCCGCGGGTTCTCGTCATCATTGAGCAATTGGCCGCTGCTGTTGGGCCCCGAGTAAGTGCTGTAGCGCACCAGGTCGCGCATCAGGCGAATGAACGGCAGGTTGATCGATTCGCGCAGGGCATCGCGCAGGGTCGGGCTGCGGCCGTTGTCTTCTTTGCGGAAGTTGTGAAAGGTGTGCAGGCCGCCGCCGGTGAAGAACGATTCGCCGGGGTTGGCTGAGTAGGTACGGTTGAGCGCCGCATCGAGCATTTTCGGCAGACTGCGGTCAGTGTTCTGGATCAGGTAGTCGACGGCCCAGCGGCTAATGTGATCCTGCTCGGGGACTTCGGTTTTTTTCAGCTCGGCGGGTGTCTTGTCGCCATAACGGTCGTGCAGTTCGGAGATGATCTGCAGATACATGGTGAGCACCCGCAGTTTGGCGGTGGAGCCCAGCTCCAGCTTGCTGCCCTCGTTGATGTCGAAGGGCTGATCGGTGCTGTCGGTTTGCACACGTACGCGCGAGCCATCAGGGGTCCGCTCGAACAGGGTGAAGCTGTAGCGCACTTGCGTTGTGCTGGTAGGGGTCAGCAAGTGTTCACCCAGCAGACCCAATTGCGCCGCGTAGGCCGGGTCGGCCAGGTGCTTAAGGTACTCGGTGGCCTTGGTTTGCAGGTCGTATTGCAAGGTGCTGGTGGCCGACAGGTCGAGGCGATCGAGGTCATACAGCGGCCGGTTGAGCAGGGCACCCAGTCGACTGCGGGCGACGCTGATGCCCTTGTTGGTTTCGATCGGCTGGAGGGTCGGTTGTTGCTGCCAGTCGCGGTAGGTCACTTTGCTGGCCAGTGCGGCGTCAGCCAGAGGCGCGTCGACCACACCGTTCTGTGCGAGCAGGCGGATGTGGCTGTCGGTGAGGTCTGCCAGTTCGTCATGGCCCTTGAACAAATAGTGTGAAGGCCGGCGCTGGGCGATCATCAGCGATAGCACCTGACGCAGGGCCAGACCGCGTTGAGACAGACTCAACGGGTCACTGGCAACGCTCGTCAGGGTTTTATTGACCTGATTGAAATCGGCGCCGTACCACACGCGCAACCCTTCGGCCATGCCATGCACTTCACCGTGACCGGGCACCGCCGACAGCGGCACGCTGTTGAGGTAATCGCGCACGATGTTTTGACGAGCGGCGAAGGTTTGCGGGCCATCTTGATAAGCGCGCACGCTGGCGGAAATCATCTGCCGGATTTTTTCACTGCCTGACACCGTGAGGCCATCGGGCGAGTGGCGGTATTTTTCCAGCTGAGTGGCCAGGGTGCTGCCGCCGGCAGTCTGGCCCGGCAGGTGCAACAGTTTGGCGACTTGCGACCAGGCCGCCTTGCCAAAGCGCGGCCAGTCCACGGCGGGGTTGGCCAAGGGTTGTTTGGGGTCAAGCAGGTCGCGGTTCTCGATGAACAGCAGGCTGTGCACCACCAGTGGCGGGATCGCCGCAAAGCTCGAATACAGTTGCTGCGGATAGTTGTACTGATATAACGGCAAGGCGCGGCAGTCGGTAATGGTTAAACCGGCCTGGATTTTCTCCGTGTAGGGCACGAAGAAACCTTTTTCGCTGTAGTCGAACAGTTTCGGTGAAAATCGGGTTTGTGCGGCGATCATGTAGTTACGCTTGAGCAAGCGTGGCAAAAACTCACCCAGAGAACTGTAGCCCAGACGTTTGTCGAAAGGCCCTGCGCCCGGATAGAAAATCGAATTGCTGGGACCGGGTTGCATCGAATAGCTCAGCGATGCGGCAAATTGGCTGAATTCGCGCGCCTGCAGTTTTGAGGTGCGCATTTCCCTGGAGGCGGCAAAACCAAGCGCGACCAGAATGATCAATAACAACAACCAGAACATCCGCCAGGCATAACGGGGGCGGCGAGGTTTTTTTGGTAAAGGCGCTTCTTCCACGCGATCAGTTGGTTCCACAGTTTTACTCGAATCGGATTGCCATAAAGCGCCCATAGTCGATTGATCCATTCACGCAGATTGATCGGACTTGTCTGAAGCTTAGACGCTGGTTGGAATCGGTGAAAATTTTGTGAGCGCAGAAATTTTGTGAACGGATGATTGACTGTGGCGAGGGAGCAAAAGCCCCGGTCTTTATGAGCAGGGCTTTTTGTTTTTGACTTAAATCACGGCCACTTGCGCCGGTCGGTTCAGCCGTTTGTTCCAATCCAGCCACGCCGCCAGGACGGCCATTGATCCCGCCCCCAACAGGGCGCTGAAAATCTGCATGGCCAACGCATCCCCGGCCAGCGCGTTGAGCATGTCCGCCAGCGGTGCCAGCAGCACACCCAAACAAAACACTTCCAGCGAGTAACGGCCCATGCGGCAGCTTTGCCGCGCCAGCCAGTTTTGCGTCCAGCCGCTGTTGGGCAAGAGTTTGGCAATGACGTAGGCCAGTGCCAAAAAGTGCAGCAGTCGCGCCGGTGACAGGTTGGTCTTGCTGATCGGGTACAGCCATTCGCCCAGCATCCGGGGCATGAACGCGTCATGCACCACCGGCCATTTCCACGACAGCGCGATTAACCCGGCGATCAATAAATAGAGCGCTGCTGCGACAAACAGCGGTTGACGCGGCAAGGTGCGGACGTCCGGTACAAGCGGTCGCTGACTGCGAATCGCCGCAGCGCCACCGAGGATAAACAGCAACTGCCAGGCCATCGGGTTGAAGAACCACACACCTCCGTCTGTCGCCGCCAGGTTCCATTGAAACCACGGCGCCAGTATGTACAGCACCACCGACAACCCCACCACGTACTCGGCCTTGCGCAGCAATATCGGCAACACCAGTGGTAGACCCAGCAACAGCAGAATGTACAGTGGCAACGGGTCCATCAGGTTGGGCTTGAAGCGCAGCAGCAGTTCATCGACCAAGGCTTGTTGCGGGTTGCCGAGGAAGTAGTGCAGGCCCATTTCCTGCACCAGATCACGGGTTTCCACGTGGCTGTTGGCGAAGAACACGATGCCCATCAGCACCGCCAGCAGAAAGATATGCACCACGTACAGCACCCAGGCGCGGCGCAGGATTTTAACGGTGGCAACCAGTAAACCCTCGCGCCGGGCAATCTTGCCGTAGGCCAAAACCGCGGCGTAGCCCGCCAGAAACACGAAGAGCTCCGCCGCATCACTGAAGCCGAAATTGCGCACTGTGAAATGGGCGAGGGGGTTCTGTGGTACGTGATCCCAGAAAATGAAGATCAGCGCCAGTCCGCGAAAGAAATCGATGCGAAGGTCGCGTCCTTGGGTCATGACAACGGGCTCTTGAAAACAGGGGGGAGTAACGAGTGGTCTGTGGCGCAAAGGGTGGTGGCGCGCAGGGTGGCGTGATTCGGCGGTAATTGCAAAGGCCGGATATTACCGGATGTCTCAGCGGCAGGACGGGCAGGGCTGGGGTATACAACTGAACGTTGAGGCGAGTCGGTAGAACGGCATTTTTTAGCCATTGGTCTAATCGTTGACTGGAAAGTAGACAAGCGGGGCAGGGGTGCCAAGCTCTCTCCAGGGCACGCATTCAGATTGGAAAAAAACAATGGACTTGAGAACCGCATTTCACGGTTTCCCCAGATTTGTGTCAGTTGGCCTGCTGAATACATTGATCCACTGGTCGACGTTTTTTGTTCTGCACACCGTCATGAGTTTTCGTCAGGCACCCAGCAACTTTGTGGGTTTTTGTCTGGCCGTCTCTTTTTCCTTTTATGCCAATGCGCGATACACCTTCAAACAAAAAACCAGTATTTCACGCTATCTATTGTTTGTCGGGTTCATGGGCGTATTGAGCTATGGCGTGGGGTCTGTGGCGGATCAGTTACTGCTGCCGGGGCTGATTACCCTGATGGTCTTTTCCGGCATCAGTCTGGTCTGTGGTTTCTTTTACTCGAAGTTTTTCATCTTTCGGGAGCGCGAGCAGTGAAGATCTCGCTGATCGTTCCAGTGTTCAATGAAGAGCAGGCGATCAACCTGTTTTATCAGGCTGTCCGTCAGGAATTGTCGCTGGCTGATTGTGAAGTCGAGATTGTGTTCATCAACGACGGCAGTTCTGACCAGACTGCAGAGCAGGCCAAAGCCCTCGCATTGGCTGACGAGCATGTGCTGGTCATCAACTTCTCGCGCAACTTTGGCAAGGAGCCCGCGTTATTTGCCGGGTTGGAGTACGCCAGTGGCGATGCGGTGATACCGATGGATGTCGATTTGCAGGACCCGATCAATGTGATTCCTTTGTTGATCAGGGAGTGGAAGAACGGCGCTGATGTGGTACTCGCCAAACGCCACGGCCGCGCCGCCGACAGTTACCTGAAACGGCAGAGCGCCGCACTGTTCTATCACCTGTTGAACCGGATCGCTTACACCCGTATTGAAGAAAACGTGGGTGATTTTCGGTTGATGGACCGCAAGGTCGTGAACGTGATCCGCACGCTCCCGGAGCACCGGCTATTCATGAAGGGCATCCTGTCGTGGGCGGGTTTCAATACGGTGGTCATCGAATATGAACGGGCCGAACGTGTGGCGGGCACCACCAAGTTCAACCTCTGGAAACTCTGGAACCTGGCGCTGGAAGGGATTACTTCGTTTAGTACAGTGCCGTTGCAGTTGTGGACCTATGTCGGTAGTGCGATTTCCCTGTTTGCAATTTTCTATGCCATTTACATGGTGCTGGACAAGATTTTTTTTGGCAATAACGTGCCGGGTTATCCTTCCTTGATGACGGCTATTTTATTTCTGGGCGGTGTTCAGCTGATTGGTATTGGCATATTGGGTGAGTATGTGGGTCGAATCTATATTGAATCGAAACATCGGCCGAGGTATGTCGTGAAAGATATTGTTGGCGATAAAGGTAAGCGCAAGCTGTAAAGACGTCCGTGAGGTCCGGCTGAGAAAGGAGCGCCGAAATGAAGGTGGCGAGTTTATTGAGTAAGGAGTTGCTCGGTTGTGAAGTATTTGTGTTTTTTTTAATGGCCACGTTTGTTTACGTATTTCCTCTGATACTGGTTGATTATTACTATATAGATGATAACTGGCGGTCCTTGTCTGCCGGTACCGCCTGGACGGGGCAGGGACGGCTATTTACCGAAATTTTTTACAATGCCCTGACCTTTACCTCGAGTGCGCCCAATATTTTCCCGTTACCACTGTTGATCGCCACGCTGGCCATGGCCTTTGCCTTGACGAAACTGACGACGCATTACTACAAAATACCCAACATCTCATGCTGCCTGGTACTTCTGCCACTGTGGTACAACCCGTTTTTTCTGCAAAATTTATCTTATCAATATGACGGGCCGGCAACAGCGTTGAGCCTGGTGGCGGTTATTTATGCAATTGCATTTCGAAGTAAAGCTGGCGTCGTGCAGGTAGTGGTGCCCGGTGCACTGATTGCCGTTGGACTCGGTTTGTATCAGCTGAGTGTCAATGTGTTTTTGGGATTGTGCTGCATGGAGTTCGTGAGAGGTATTAACAATAAAGAGTCCCTTGCCTGTTTGTCGTCAATGGCAGGATTGAAAGCTTTGCAGTTGGTCGCAGGTGTGATCATTTATTTTTTGCTGGCCTATCCACTCATGAGCCATGAACGCGTGGAGATGATTCCGTTCAATGTGAGCGGGCTTTGGCTGATCCTGAGTAATGCAGGAGTATTAGTCGAAAAAATCGGATTGCTATTTCAGGGGGGAAATCGTGAAGTGTCGTGGGTTGTAGTGTTGTTTGCTATCGTTGGTGGAGGGTGGGTTGGGCGAAAAATCACTCAAGGAGAAGAGACGCTGTTAAAAAAGATATGTTTGGTTTTTTTGTGTTTTTTGATGATTTTACTCTTGGTTTTTCTGGTGTCAGGTTCGGCCCTGTTATTCAGGTTTTTCAATGAGGGAGCCAGAACGTTATTGGGTTTTGGTGTGCTTCTGGTGTTTTTGTTTTATCTGGCTCATCAGTGGTTAGTGACGGTTAACGCCACGCTGGGTGTTTTATTGGTTGTGCCGTTGCTCAGTATGCTTTCGATTTCGTATGCGTACGGGCGGGTGTTGAATCTGCAGAAAGAGTTTGGGCTGAATGCCGAGTTCACGATGGCCTATGATATTGTTTCCCATCAGCGCTTGCGCGAGGCAAAGCGGATATACATGGCAATCAACTATTCAAATAGTTGGTTGCTAAGCGCCAAGGGAAGCTTTGAGCAGATTCCGGTGCTGAAATACATACTTAATATTGATTTTTATATGCTGCCTGAAAATCTACTCAGGGCAGGTGTTACCAATGTCGTTCCGGAAAAGGAACGAAAAAATGCGACGCTGGTGGGTTATCGAAGGTACACGCCGGTGGTGGACAGCAAGTTCTATTCTATGTACCTGATTGGTGATTATGGTTTTATTGTTATGAAGGAAGTACCCTCTTCTGGAGAGGATAAGTGGTAAGGATGGTCAATGGCACGAGCCTCAGCACTTTCCAGGGCAAGTGCTGGACACTGTCGATTATTCTATTGGCGGCATGGGTGCGTTTTCACGACTTGAGTAAACCCGCCATCTGGGCCGATGAAGGGTTTACCTTGCTGTTGAGTTCATATTCTCCGTCTCAAATCCTGTTTCATACGGCCCGGGATGTGCACCCGCCGCTGTATTATCTGGTGTTGCATGAATGGATGAATGTGTTCGGAAGTGGAGTTTTTGTTGCTCGAAGTCTGAGCGCTCTGGCGGACGTCGCGACCGTAGGGCTGGGCATCTGGCTGGTTCGCTTGGTCAGTACACGCCGTGCGGCGATGCTGGCCGGCATTATGTTGGCGTTACTGCCCATCGCGGTTCGCTACAGTCAGGAAGTTCGCATGTATGCGTTGCTCGGACTGTTAATGGTCGGGGCAACGATTGCTTTCGTTTACTGGGTAAAAGGCTCAGGCGGTCATCGGCCTCTTGCGGTCTATGCAGTGCTGATGGTGGCTGGACTGTATACCCACTATTTTGCGGCCGTCAGTATGGCGTCACACTGGGCTTATCTGTTGGTGTTGGGGTTTCAGCGCGAAGCAAAACACCAACCGTTGTCAGCGCCCGCATGGTGGGTGGCCAATGGGGCCGTCATGTTGCTTTTCGTGCCCTGGGTTCCGAGTCTGATCAATCAGTTGAGGTTTTCCGGGTTCAACTGGATAGCGCCGCTGGATGTTTCTACTGTGGTTTCAGCGCTCTGGCAGTTTGTGAGTTATAGCGATGGACCAAAAGAATCGATGGGGATGTTCTATAGCTTGCCGCTGTTGGCGTTGGCCGTTTCGGCAGTGATTGTCATGCGGGACAGGAGTGATAAGAAGTTCAGCATGCTGCTCGTCATGTATACCTGGTTTCCGCTGCTTTTGATTGCGATGGTCTCACTCGTTCGTCCGCTGTTTGTTGATCGTTATTTTATATTCGCTGCGTTGGGCCTGCCGATGATCATGGCGGTTGCACTGGAGGCTCTGTGGGGGCGCGCAAAAGTGTTGTTTTTTATCCTGCTGGTATTGATGGTGTCGACGGAAAGTGTCGGATTATATAACGTTCATCAAAGGGGCCATGTTGTATATGACGAGGTGAACAAGGTGGATGCCCTGGCAGAATACATCAATGCACGGGTTCACCCTGACGACGGTATAGTGGTTGCCAATAGGTTTCTTTACTATCCCTTCGCGTACTACAACAAGACCGGCGTGACACCGATGCTTTATACGCCAGCCCATAAGGACGGCACCTCCGGACGCCCCGACGGCTATCAAACATCGACGTTGACTCAACAAAACGCAGAGAAGGTCTATCTCGATAACCTTGAATGGCTAACGCCGAACTCAGGTCGAGTGTGGGTGCTGGACGGTCATGGTGAGGGGGCGCAAAAAATAGTTATTCCTGAAAGCTGGCAGCTGCTCGATACCTTTTCCGAGGGTGATGGAGACGTCCGCTTATTTTCAGTGTGTCCGGGGATTCCGTGAAGAACCTAAAAAAAAAACCGACCTGAGCAGCCCCGTTAGCTAGCCTTTACCTATGACAGTAAGCCGTTTTATCGAGAACGTTTAGCGTAAACACGGATCCACGACGAAGGTGAGTAGTCCGTGGGGAGGCTCCTGTTTCTATCAGGGTTATGTTTTCAGGGCGAAAATATGAGCTTTAAGTACCCTACGGGCTTTGCGTCCCTGCGCTCATCGCTAGACAGCGGTGGGTGGGTGCTGGTCATGATGCTCGCGATCATTGTTCGGTTTCACGACATCAGCCTTCCCTATTTCTGGACTGATGAAGCGTTCTCGGCGCTGGTAGGGGTTCAGTCGCCGGAGCGTATCTGGTTTCACCTGGGGCATGACGTTCATCCGCCGCTGTATTTTTTAATTCTCCATGCCTGGATGTCTGTTTTTGGTGAGGGTGTGGTTGCGATTCGGGCTCTGAGCGCGCTCGCGGGTGTCGCGACAGTCGCGCTCGGTGTGTGGTTGATGCGATTGATCACCACGCCAAGGGTGGCCTTGTTGGCCGGGCTGTTTCTGGCCTTGTTGCCGATATCTGTTCGCTACAGCCAGGAAGCCCGGATGTATACGCTGGAGGGGGTGTGGCTGCTGGGAGCAACTATCGCCCTGGTCTATTGGATCAAAAGCGCTCGTAACCGATACCTGGCAGGCTACGTCGTGCTTATGACGGCCGCTGTATATACCCATTACCTGGCTGTTTTATGTTTGCTGTCTCACTGGTTATACCTTGTTGTCTTGCGCCTTCAGCGAGATGAAACGCTTTATTACCTCTCACGGCCGATATGGTGGGCCGCTAATGTGGTCATTGTTGTTCTGTATATCCCTTGGTTGATCAGCCTGGGTAATGAGGTGTTTTTAAATACAGAGAAGTTAAAGACCGGAGGGGATATTTTCTGGATACCTGAATTGACGATCTATACGTTGCCTTCAGCGGTCTGGAAATTTTTAACGGTGAAGAATGGACTGGAGTTTGCAAGCCCGGTTTACCTAATGCTTCCAGCGCTGGTAATGGCATCGGTGGTGTGGGTCGGGCTCAAGGAAAGAAGCAGGTTAAAACTTGAGTTATTGCTGGTTATCTATGTGCTGTTGCCAGTGCTGGTTGTTTTTATGGTGTCATTCGGTTTTTCCATATTTGTTGAACGGTATATGGCGTTTGCGGCGCTTGGCTTGCCGATGATAGCGGCGTTGGCAATAAACCGGATTGCCCGTCGCACGCGTGTCCTGGCGTGGACGTCTGTCCTGTTGATCGTCGGCGTTCAACTCATGGGGCTGAATACAATTTATAAACAACACGATGATCTGGATGATCCGCGCAATGAGTCCCTGTATCCGCTTGACGATATTGTGTCCCGTATCAATCAGAACGCTATCGCCGGGGATAACATCATTGTGGATGGCGCGTACTGGTATTACAGCGTGGCTTACTACAATCGCTCCGACATTCAACCACGGCTGTATCAGGCGCCCTGGGATAACAGCACGGATAACCGACCCAACGGCTATGGCGCGTCCACGTTGATTTACCAGGATCGGGATAAAGTCTTTCTCGACAACCTTGTCAGCGTATCGCCAGAGACCAAGCGAGTGTGGTGGGTGACATCGACTCGCCTGGCGGATGATGAAAACCATTTTCCAGGCAATTGGCAGTGCCTGTTCGCACAAGGCGTGGGGGACATGGAGCTTCGACTCTATGTGACCAGCACCTCTGCGGGCCGTACCAGCGGTGGCTGTTCTACCCAGCCACCGGATGGTCACGAGTATGCGTTACACAGCAGCGGCCTCAAAACTGTCAGCCCGCGCCATCTGCCACATCCGTGAATAGAACTCGCCATTGACCTCTCCAGCAAGCAACTTCCGGGGGCGCGGTGGGACCTTTCGTCCGAGACGATGGCCTGCCTGTTATTTCTGACAGTAGACGAATACCTCGTCTGGCGCCTGGTTTGAGCGACATCGGTCTGGTGATGGTGGTGGTGTTTTCACTGTTGAGCCTTGTAGTACGGTTGGGCGTGATACCGAAAAGGGCGAACGCACTCATCTGAAAAGGATCATTGATCGATGAGATATTTTTCCACCTGCCGAAGAAAGACTCTGAGTTTGTTCATGGAGGTGGCCATTCTGATTGCAGTGGTAGCCATCGCGCTGATGATGCGATTTCACGCGATCACCGTGCCGGCCATCTGGTATGACGAGGCGTTCAGTCTGCTGCTTGCCAGGGAAACACCTTGGCAAATCTGGTCCATTACCGCGCGGGACGTCCATCCACCTCTTTACTATGTCTTATTGCATTACTGGACGATGTTGTTCGGTGACAGCGTCTTGGCTGCACGGTCCCTGAGCGTACTGGCCGATATGGGCACGCTGCTACTTGGCATGAAACTGATGAGTCTGGTTGCAACGCGAAGGGCTACCTGGATATTTGCATTATTGTTTGCGTTGTTGCCCATGGCGGTTCGCTATAGCCAGGAAGCTCGAATGTACACCTTGCTTGGCTTCTGGCTCATGGGGGCGACAGTGGCGCTGGTGTGTTGGGTCAATGCGCCAGGACAAAGGCGTTTTCCGGTCATTTATGTGCTGCTGATGACGGCTGCCTTTTATACGCACTACTTCGCCGCGCTAGGTGTATTGGTTCACTGGTTTTATTGGTGGAGGCTGCGGCGCAGAGGTTTCGGTACAGCCGTGCCCGTTGGTGTGTGGATGTTGGCCAATAGCGCGATCATCGTGTTGTACTTGCCGTGGTTACCCCATTTAATTGATCAACTTCTGAGAATGGAGGGGGGAGGATGGATCCCGCCTACCACATGGCAGGCAGTGTCGACCATCGTTTGGCAGTTCACGGTGATGACTGATTTTTCGGACAACTCGTTAGTTTGGCGTGTCGTGCCGTCAGTGTTGATCGTTATTTGTGCGGCGACGGTGGTCTTGAAGGATCGTAGTGAGTGCCGTTCTAGCGTGTTGCTGGTTGGCTATTTTTTTGTTCCGGTACTCACTGTCTATCTGGTGTCACTGATCTCTCCGTTATTCGTCCCCAGATACCTTGTATTCGCAGCGGTCGGTCTGCCGTTGATCGTTGCGGTGACACTGGATGCATGGGGCCAACGTCGGCCCGCCCTTGCCGTTATTGCCACGGTTCTTTTTGTGTTCGGAGAAGTCCAAGGCCTGTTGGCGGTTTACGAGCAGCAGGATGGTTTGGACGGAACAGCGATTCGCAAAGAGGCCAGGATGGATGCATTGGCGGCGGGTATCCGGCGGGAGTTGCGTCCGGATGACGAGATCGTGATCGATAATGTGTACTGGTATTTACCGTTCATGTACTACAACACAACAGGTATCCAGCCGAGGATTTACGTATTCAAATCACCTACTGGTGCATCTTGGGGGCCCTCCAACTACGGCGGTTGGGCTCTCGTCCCCCAACCTCAGGATGGAATCTCTTTCAACGATGTATCAGTGTTGAAGCTGAACTCCAGGAGGGTCTGGTGGGTAGCGCCCAAACCCCGGCCCGAAGATCATTTTGAGTTTCCAAATGGATGGCAACAAGCACTGATGATCGAGGGAGGGATGGTTGAAGCTCGTTTGTTTATCCTGGACAGCGCGCCAAACTCCCTTGAGGTTGGCGCGCAAACACTCCTTACGCAGCAACCACATCGTTAGGCTCAAAACTATCCGCCCGCGCCATCTGCCACATCCGTGAGTAGAACTCGCCATTCACGTCACCCGTCAGCAATTCGCCGGGTTTGAGGAACACATGCAGCTGTGAGAACAGTTTGATCTCAGTGGCCGACATGCGCCGTACCAGATGTTTGGCCGACAGCTGCGACGGGTGTTCGAGGCCGGCAGCGGCGAGCATTTCGGCCAGGGCTTTGAGGGTGCTGTGGTGGAAATTGAAGACGCGCTGGGCCTTGTCCGGCACCACCAGCGCGCGTTGGCGCAGGGTGTCCTGCGTGGCAACGCCGGTCGGGCACTTGTTGGTGTGACAGCTTTGCGACTGGATGCAGCCGATGGCGAACATGAAACCACGGGCCGAGTTGGCCCAGTCGGCGCCAATCGCCAGGACGCTGGCGATGTCGAAGGCGCTGACGATTTTGCCGCTGGCACCGAGTTTGATCTTGTCCCGCAGGTTCAGGCCCACCAGGGTGTTATGCACGAACAACAGGCCTTCGCGCATCGGCACGCCGATGTGGTCGGTGAATTCCACGGGGGCCGCGCCGGTGCCGCCTTCCTTGCCGTCGACCACGATGAAGTCCGGCAGGATGCCGGTTTCCAGCATGGCCTTGGCAATGCCCATGAACTCCCACGGGTGACCAAGGCAGAACTTGAAGCCCACCGGTTTGCCACCCGACAACTCCCGCAGTTGCTTGATGAAGTGCATCATTTCGATCGGCGTGGAGAATGCGCTGTGGCATGACGGCGATACACAGTCCTGGCCCATCGGAACGCCGCGAGTGTCGGCGATTTCCTGGGTCACTTTGTGTTTGGGCAGGATACCGCCGTGACCGGGTTTGGCGCCCTGGCTCATTTTGATTTCGATCATCCGCACTTGCGGGTCCTGGGCCTGGACGGCGAAGCGTTCCGGGTCGAAGCGACCGTCGGCGGTGCGGCAGCCGAAGTAGCCGCTGCCCAGTTCCCAGGTCAGGTCGCCACCGTGTTCGCGGTGGTAGGGGCTGATGCTGCCTTCGCCGGTGTCATGGGCGAAGTTGCCGAGTTTGGCGCCCTGGTTGAGGGCACGGATCGCGTTGGCGCTCAGCGAGCCAAAACTCATCGCCGAGATATTGAAGACTGAGGCCGAGTACGGTTTTGTACATTGCGGGCCGCCGACAATCACTCGAAAACCGCTCGGGTCGCTGACGGGCGCCGGGCGCATCGAATGGCCGATAAACTCGAAACCCGACTGGTACACATCGATCAGCGTGCCAAAGGGTTTGTCGGCACTTTCGTTCTTGGCCCGCGAATAGACCAACGAACGCTGGGCCCGGGAGAAGGGCAGGGCGTCGCTGTCGGATTCGAGCAGGTATTGGCGGATTTCCGGGCGAATGCCTTCTACCAGATAACGGATATTGCCCAGGATCGGGTAGTTGCGGCGTACGGCGTGGGGGCTTTGCAGCAGGTCGAAAATACCCAGCAGGCTCAGCAGGCCAGTGACGATGGAGATTGGCCAGAGCCAGTCGTATTCAAGAAACGGCAGGCTGGCGAGGGTGAAGATCACACAGACGGCAAAGAAGGCGTAGCGGCTCAGAAGTGACAGGCTCATACGGGTTCCTTGGGTTCGGACTCGGTGGGGCAATCAGGCATTTTGTGCCTGAAGAAAAATCGAAAACAGCTCGGACAGGGATTTGATCCCCAGCTTGCTGTACATGTGTTTCTTATGGACTTTCACGGTTTCGACAGAGATTTCCAGCTTACGGGCGATTTCCTTACTGGAGCAACCGCTGAGCATCAAGCGCCCGACGTCCAGCTCCCGGGCGGTCAACTGTGCGCCTTTGAGTTGCTGCACCGAGGCTTCCAGCTGCACCCGCCAGTCGGCCTGCGGCGGTGCAGGTGCCAGGGCCACGACTTCGTTGATTTCATAGGGCAGGCGCTGGCGCAACAGACCCAGTACCCAAGGTTGGATCAACGACAGCAAGGCGATCTGCTGGCCGCTGAAACACTGTTTGCTGCCCAGCGACAGGCACAGCGTACGATCGCCTTCGAGCTGGCAATTGAACTGGATTTCATCGGCCACCACATTCAGACGAAAGTAGCGCTGGTAATACTCGGTCAACTCGAAGTGCTCGGGCGCCACTTCCGACAGGCGATAGAGCCCGGTGCGCGACTGTTCGCGGCAGGCGATGTAGAACGGGTCGAGCAGGTACAAGCCGCGCAGGTAGTCCTGGAACAACTGATCGGGGCTGCCATCCTCGCCGGGGCATTCGGCGAACACCTGCGGGTGGCGGTCGGCGCTGAATAGCAGCGCCACCCAGCTGTCGAAATTCACGTACTGATCCAGCAACCGTACAAGCTGCGTCCAGAAGTTGGGCTTGTCCAGGGCGTCGATCAGCTGCCCCACCGAGCGGTGCCAGGCGATGTCGTCTAACGAAAGTGTCATGTATCTACCCCTATAGGGTTACCCCAGCCGCGTAATTCCCTGGCCGGTTGCTTGCTGCGCATACTGGCGCACAGACAGCGGCCGGGCAATCTTTCCCAGCCCGGCGCGAAGAACAAGGACTACAGATGAAAGTCGAACTCGCCCAATTGGCGGGCCGTGACAACGACACGGCTTACAACCTCGAACGCGCCCTGGCGGCGATTGCTGCCTGTGCTGCCGATACGCAACTGATCGTGTTTCCCGAAACCCATCTGATGGGCTTCCCGTCCCTTGAAGCCCTGGCCCAGACCGCCGAACCGCTGGATGGCCCGACCGTCAGCGCGGTGCTGGCGGCGGCCCGTGAGCGCAACATTGCCGTGGTGATCGGCACGGCCGAGAACGACAACGGTCGTTTCTACAACACCACGCTGCTGATCACCCCCGAAGGCATTGCACTGAAATATCGCAAGACACACTTGTGGGCGTCGGATCGCGGCGTGTTCGAGGCCGGCGACCGTTACGCCACTTGCCTGTGGAACGGTGTGCGGGTCGGCCTGCTGATCTGTTACGACATCGAATTCCCCGAGACCGCCCGGGCCCTGGCGCAACTGGGCGCCGAGTTGCTCATCGTCACCAACGGCAACATGGACCCCTACGGCCCGACTCACCGCACCGCAATCATGGCTCGCGCTCAGGAAAATCAGGCGTTCGCGCTGATGGTCAACCGGGTGGAAGAGGGCGATGGCGGGTTGTTGTTTGCGGGCGGCAGTTCGTTGGTGGATCCGCTGGGCACTCTGCTGTTCGAAGCTGGCCGGGAGGAGGGTCAGTTTGCGGTGGAGCTGGACCTGAATCAGCTGACGGCGGCGCGGCAGGATTATCGCTACCTGGATGACCAGCGGCTGAAGTTGCCGGGGGAGATTGTCGAGCATGCTTCTGGATTGCGGGAGCTGCTGATTCCTTCGAACTGATTCGGTTTCTGTGTCGTCAGGGCTGACGCTATCGCGAGCAAGCTCGCTCCCACATTTGGAATGCGTACCCCTGTGGGAGCGAGCTTGCTCGCGAAGAGGCCCTCACAGACAACACACCTGTTTGCCCCAAGAACAACAACGCAACACCCGTAATTTGCGCCGAACTCGGCTCTGCCATAAATCTAATAAATTCGGAGTAGTCGCTCATGGCTCGTTTGCAACGCACCCTGTCATTGGGGTCGGTAGTGCTGTTTGGCATCGCTTATATGACGCCGATCATTGTGCTCGGCACCTTTGGCATCCTCGCTCAATCCACCGCCGGCATGGTTCCGGCAGCCTATCTGGCGGCGCTGGTGGCGATGTTTTTCACCGCCATGAGCTACGGCCGCATGGCCGCAGCGTTCCCGGTGGCCGGTTCGGCCTACAGCTATGTACGCAAGGCCATCAGCCCGAAACTCGGTTTCATCGCCGGTTGGGCGGTGTTGCTCGATTACCTGTTCCTGCCCATGGCAATCTGGCTGATCGGCGCCGCCTATCTCAACTCCGCGTTCCCGGCGGTGCCGCAGTGGATCTGGGTGCTGGCGTTCATCGGTATCACCAGCGCGATCAACATCGTCGGCCTGAAACTGGCCAACGGCATCAACGCCTTGCTGATGCTGGTGCAGTTCCTGGTGTTGATAGCCTTCGTCGCGCTGTGCATCCATTACATCGGCGGTGATGCGAGCACACCGCTGTGGACGGTCAAACCGTTCTTCAACGGCGACATGCAAATGCCGCTGATCATGAGCGGCGCGGCCATTGCCTGTTACTCGTTCCTCGGCTTCGACGCGGTCAGTACCCTGACCGAAGAAACCCGCGACCCGCGCCGCACCATCCCACGGGCAATCATGCTGATTACCCTGATTGGCGGGCTGATTTTCGTCGGTGTGTCCTACTTCGTGCAGATCGCGCATCCGTCGTTCCAGTTCGACAATGCCGACTCGGCGGCCTATGAGATTGCTCGCAACATTGGTGGCGACCTGTTTGTGTCGATCTTCCTGATCGGCCTGATTGTCGGCCAGTTCGCGTCGGGTCTGTCGGCCCAGGCCAGCGGATCGCGGTTGCTGTTCGCCATGGGCCGCGACGGTGTGCTGCCCAAGTCGTTCTTCGGCACCTTGCACGAGCACTTCGGCACGCCGGTCAACAGCATCCTGCTGTGCGCGGTGGTGGCGTTGCTGGCGCTGAAACTGGACGTGACCACCTCGACCTCGTTCATCAACTTCGGCGCGTTCCTGGCCTTCAGCCTGGTGAACCTGTCGGTGATCTTCCACTACTGGATCGGTGGCGAGAAACGTGGTGCGCGAGAGTTTGCGCTGTTCCTGTTGTGCCCGTTCATTGGCTTGGTCGCTGACCTTTGGCTGATGGTCAGCCTCGATCACCTGGCGATTTACCTGGGCCTGAGCTGGCTGGCGATTGGCGTGATGTACCTGGCTGTGCTGACTGGCGGGTTCCGCCGCCAGCCACCGGAGATGGATTTCCAGGAAGCCACATAACCCCAGCCTGGTGAGTCACCTGTGGGAGCATCGGAACGCCGTCCGGCCCGCTCCCACATGATTGACGTGTCGCTCAGCGGGTGGATTGGGTTTGGCGCAGCGGTAGCTCCACTCGAAAGGTTGTCCCCACCCCGACTTCGCTGCGTACCGTAATGTCCCCACGGTGTTTTTTCACAATGCCGTAAGACAATGACAGGCCTAACCCCGTCCCTTGGCCCACCGGTTTGGTGGTGAAGAAGGGGTCAAAAATCTTCTGCAGGCTTTCGGGCGCGATGCCTGAGCCGGTGTCCGCGACTTCGACCCAGACTCTTTCCCCGACCACCCCATTACTCAGGGTGATGGTCCCGCGTTCGGGCCCGATGGCCTGGGCGGCGTTGACGATCAGGTTCATCACCACCTGATTGATCTGCGAGGGCAGGCACTCGATCTCGGGAAGCGGCTGATATTCCTTGATCAGGTCGGCCTTGTACTTCAATTCGTTGGCGACAATGTTCAGTGTCGAATCGATGCCCACTTGCAGGTTGACCCGCTGCCACTCCTGGTTGGTGTCTACGCGTGAGAAGTCCTTCAGGTCCCTGACGATTTGCCCGACCCGGTTGATGCCGTCCTTGGATTCCTTGATCAGCAGCGGAATGTCTTCACGCAGGAAGTCCAGTTCCACCTGTTTACGCAGCGCTTTGAGACGATCGAGAAGCTCAACGGAGCCAATGGCTTCTTCGGCCTGCTGATAGGCGTCGAGTACACCTTGCAACTGCTTGAAGTAGCCATCCAGGGTGCCGAGGTTCGACGAAATGAAGCCGATGGGGTTGTTGATCTCATGGGCGACACCGGCCGCCAGTTGCCCCAGGGAAGCGAGTTTTTCCGACTGTATCAACTGGCTTTCGAGTTGCTTGCGCTCGTCGATTTCCTGTTGCAGTTCGACGCTCGCTTGCTGGAACTGCCGGGTCCGCCGCTCTACCAGGTGCCCCAACTGATCCAGTTTCACGCTGGCGCGCTCGCTCATGTCCCATTTGCTGGTCAGGGTGTTGGCCATCTGCTGGACTTCGATGTTGTCGAAGGGTTTTTTCAGGATCAGCAGTCGGTCGTGGGCCTGCAAGCGATTGAGCAGTTCATCCCAGGAGTAGTCGGAATACGCGGTACAGACCACCACCTGCAAACGCGGATCGGCTTGCCATAAATGCTCGATGGTTTCGGCGCCGTCCCAGCCCTGGGGCATGCGCATGTCGACGAACGCCAGTGCATAGGGGCGATTGTCCTGTTGGGCCTGGACCAGTTTGCTCAAGCCTTCCTGGCCAGCATAGGCCGAATCCAGTTCGAAGCGGGGGCTCGTCGCTTTGACTTCGGTACCGAACAGCGCTGACTCCATTTCATCCAGTTCGTCGTGTTGCGGCGGCGCAGGTGTCAGGATCTTGCGAAAGTCGTCATGGATCGACGGTGTGTCGTCGATCAGCAGGATGCGTCGGTTCGATGGCTCTCTCATGTTTCACCTACGGCGATTTTCAAGGGGATTTTCAAGGTGAACAGCGCACCTTTGCCCGGACCGTCGCTGTGGGCCGTCAGGTGGCCATTCATCTCGATGGCGGCGAGGGCACAGCTGTGCAGACCAAAACCGTGACCTTCCTTGCGTGTGGTGAAACCGTGGGCAAAGATCCGGGTCATGTTTTCGGCAGAGATGCCTTCGCCTTCGTCCTTGACGCTGACCTGCAGTGTGGTGTCGTCGACCATCTTGACCCCAAGGGTCATTTCCCGGGGGCGGTCGCTGAGGTCGGACATGGCGTATTTGGCGTTGCTGATCAGATTGATCAGAATCAGCAACATCCGGTGTTTATCGCCCATCACTCTGGGCACCTCGGCGTAGTCCTTGACCACGGTTACGTGGTGGCGGGTCAGGGCGCCCGAGTTCATGCGCAGGGCGTCCTCGAGCAGCTCGCTGACTTGCAGTGGTTCTATCAGGCTGTTGGCGCCGGCGTAGGACTGTTGAGTGGCAACGATGTCCTTGATGTGGTCGACGCTTTTGCTCAATTGCGCCAGTTCGTCGGTGATGCCCTGTTGCTCAAGGGCAATGGCCTCCACCAGTTGATTCAGGTATCCGGGCAGCAATTTGCCTTTTTCGTCTTCAGTGATGAAGTGGCCGAGGTCGTCCTGGTGCTCATTGATCAGTTGCATCGCCTTGCCCAGCCCCAGTGCCTTGCTGGTGCGCAGTTTGCGGGTGACCAGGTCGGCGGAGATATTCACGCTGTTGAGCACATTGCCGACGTTGTGCAACACATTGGTGGCGATCTCGGCCATCCCGGCCTGGCGTGCGGTGTCCAGCAGTTCGCTTTGGGTGTCCTTGAGTTCGCGGGTGCGTGCTTCGACCCGTTGTTCCAGGCCTTCATTGGCCGCTTGCAGGTCTTTGTTGACCCGGTTGATCACTGCGAAGCTGCGCAGTAGCCCGATGGCCAGGTACAGCAGCAACAGCATCAGCAGCGCCGAAAAAACCGCCATGTAAAAGTGGTAGCGTTGATCGACTGCATCGACCTGTTGTTGATCCTTGTCCAGCAGGCTGGTGATGTCGTCCAGGCGCTCGGACACCGGTATCGCTTCGATCCGTTCCAGCAGGCTGTTGACCAGCGGTTGTTCACGCAGGATCAGCGCAATGTGGTTGTTGAGAATGTCCACCGGTGTGTGGAACTCGGCAGGCAGTCGCCCCCTGTTCACCGCCAGTTTGTTCAGGCCGAGCAGGATGTCGGCGGCTTTGTCGTCGGACATGACCTGGGCGAACTCCAGGCCGCTGAGTAGCAGGTCGTAGGTGTCGGTGGCGATGTTCTGCAGTTGTAGTTTGTTGTTGTCCTCAAGGCGTGCGAGCTGGTTCTGAATGTCGTCTTCGGCGGTGGGCAGGAACGCCAGTGAATTGCGCAGCACCGCGTTGTGCGACTTGAACTGTTCGACCAACCGGGTCTTTTCCTTGATCGCGCTCAGGTAAGCGTCATGGCTGGTCTGCCACTGCGTTGAGTCGTTGCGACCGTGTCGGGACTCCATCGAGTCGAATCGCTCCCACAGACGGCTCATTTCAGACAGCGGCGAAACCAATGGATCGTAGTTGTGGATGAGGGCGATCCGGGCCTTGAGGATCTCGGTTTCCCATTGCGCGTCCAGTTGCTTTATCTGGCGGATCAGATCCCGCGATTCGCTATAGGTCGAGGTTTGATCCGAACTGGACTTCAGATACAGGAACAGCAGGATCGAGGCCAGCAACACGGTCATGCCGCTGAGCAGCAGCAGGCTGAGTCGACGGGACACTTTCATAGCGGTTTACCTCCCCAGTCGCCGGTCAGGGTCCCGAGGAACTTGATGATCAGGGCCTTGTCTTTTTCGGAAGGGACGCGTCCCAGCTGAAACTTGAACATCACATCAACGGCGTCTTCGAGGGTCTTCGCCGAGCCGTCGTGAAAGTACGGTGCGGTGACCGCGACGTTGCGCAGGCTGGGGACCTTGAACACGTTGCGGTCCTCTTCCTCCTTGGTGACCAGGTAACGCCCCAGGTCCGATTCGGTCGGGTTGCCCCGGGCCTGGAAGTAGTCGCCCATGACCCCGAACTTCTGGAACATGTTGCCGCCAATGTTCACGCCTTGGTGGCAGGCAATACAGCCGTAGTCCTTGAAGCGTTGGTAGCCGTATTTTTCATCGAGGCTGAGAATCTCGGTGTTGCCCTGCAGGTACTGGTCGAAACGCGAATTGGCGCTGAGCAATGTGCGCTCGTAGGTGGCCAGGGCGTTTTGCACATTGGCGGCCGTGACCCCGTCGGGGTAAGCGTTGCTGAATGCCAAGTGGTAGGCCGGATTGGTCGAGAGTGTCTGTACCACGTGTTCCCAGGTACTGCCCATCTCGGTCGGGCTTTGCACCACGGCATGGACCTGGGCTTCCAGGGTGTCGGCGCGACCATTCCAGAATTGCCTGAAATTCAGGCTGGCATTCAACACGCTGGGCGTATTGATGCTCAGCGGCTGGCCGTTGAAACCGATGGAAAATGCCTTGTCATCGGCACCGCCCTTTTCCAGGTGATGGCAGCTGGCACAGGACAGTCTGTTGTTGACTGACAACCGCGTTTCGTTGAACAGCTGACGACCCAGCTCGACACGTTGAGGGTCTTGAACCGGCACCGGTGGCAGCGGTTTGAGGGGTTCGTCCAAAGGCGCGGCGCTCGCCGTCAGACAGAGTCCGAGCATCAGTGTGGTGAGCAGCGTGAATCCATAGGGCGACATCTGATGATTCCTTGGCTTGAGTGCCTGCACCGTTGGGTTGTCGGTCTACGTGCGCGGTGGCATCTGCTGGTTATCGGTGAGCATCTGCACGAACTCTCCCGGGAGCACGGCTTTGCTGAAAAAGTAACCCTGACCTTCCTCACACTGAAGGGCCTTGAGAAAGTCCAGTTGTTCCAGGGTTTCCACGCCTTCGGCGATGATATTGAGGTTGAGGCTCTTGCCCAGACTGATGATGGCGCTGACCAGCGCAGCGTCGTTGTTGTCACTGTTCAGCCCGCGAACGAATGACTGGTCGATTTTCAGTACATCGACGGGGAACCGTCGCAGGTAGCTCAGGCTGGAATAGCCGGTACCGAAGTCATCAATGGCCAGGCGCACGCCCAATGCCTTGATGGCATGCAAGGTCTGCACGGTGGCCTCGACGTTCTGCATCAGCACGCTTTCAGTGATTTCGAGTTCCAGCAGCGTTGGGTCGAAGCCGGTCTGTTCGAGGATCTTCACGATACCGTCAACAAAGTCGCGTTGACGGAAGTCGATGGCGGAAACGTTGACGGACATGCTGATCGGTGGCAATCCAGCCAGCTGCCAGGCGCGGGCCTGTTGGCAGGCCTGGGTCAATACCCATTTGCTCAGCGGAACGATCAGCCCACTGTCTTCCGCCACCCCGATGAAGTCTGTTGGATACACCCAGCCGTGACCGGGTTTGAGCCAGCGGATCAAGGCTTCCGCACCGACCACCTTGCCGGTGCGCAGATCCAGTTTGGGTTGGTAATGCAGGACGAACTCATCGCGCTCCAGCGCCAGACGCAGGCCGGATTCGATGCTTTGCTGTTCACGGGCACGCTGATTCATGTTGTCGATGAAAAAGCTGAAATCGTTGGTGCCGTTCTCCTTGACGTTGTGCATCGCGGTTTCGGCTTTCTTGATCAGCGGCACGGCATCGAAGCCGTCGTCCGGGTAGATGCTGATGCCCAGGCTGGCGGTCACACTCAGGTCATGACCGGCAATGTGTTGCGGGGTACTGACGGCTTTCAGCAGCTTTTCGGCAACCCCTTTGGTTTGCTGGGGATGGTTGATGTCCGCGAGGATCACCACGAACTCGTCGGAGCCATAACGAAACACTGAATCGGACTCACGCACCGTAGCCACGAGACTCTGGCCGACCCGTTTGAGCATTTCGTCGCCAACCGGATGACCCAGTGCGTTGTTGATGCGCTTGAAGCGGTCCAGCCCCAGAAATATCACCGCCAGTTGTTTGTCGTGCCGCCGTGAAAGGGCCAGAGACTGAGTCAGCCGGTCACCCAGCAGGGTGCTGTTGGGCAGGTCGGTGAGTACGTCGTATTGCAGCAGATGGGAGACTTTGAGCAGCTCCTGAACGCGGTCCTCGATGGTTCGCTCCAGGCTGAGCATTTTAATCGCAGCGTCCTGGGCCATCTGCCATTTCCAGGTCAAAGCACTGGCCATCTGGCGGATTTCCAGGCTGTCGAAAGGCTTTTTCAGCACCAGTAACTGGTCGCCGAATTCCAGCCGTTCGGCCATCGCCTCCCAGGAGTAGTCAGAGAAGGCGGTGCACAAGGCGATTTGCAGGTGCGGGTCGACCTCCCAGAGTCGTTCGATGGTTTCCAGACCGTCCCAACCCGGCGGCATGCGCATATCGGTAAACGCCAGGGCGTAGGGACGGCCTTCGGCCTGGGCACGTTTAACCAGCTCCAGCGCTTCTTCTCCCTGGTAGGCCGAGTCGAGGATAAACGTCTGGCGAGAGGGTTGTTCAGTGCCAAACAACGCCTCTTCGATACTGGTCAGCGCCTGCTTGTCTGGCGCGTCGGGGCTGAGGATCTTGCGAAAGTCCTGATGGATCGAAGGCATGTCATCGATGATCAGGATGCGCCGGTTGGTGGGGGCGAGCGATAGTTTCATCCCCGGTCCTCCGGTAGGTGGGGCGAGTCTTCGAGCAGCGGGTTTGTTGCGCCAGGGAACGTTGGTGGCACGATGCTGCCGGCCATCAGCAACGTAGCTGCCTGCTGGCTGCTGACGGCTTTGCTGAAGTAGAAGCCCTGAGCGTTCATGGGCGAGCCGGTGGCGATCAGTGAGCTGCGCTGTTCCTGGGTCTCGACGCCCTCGGCAATGATGCCGATCCCCACTTCGCGGGCAAAATTGATGATCGCGCGCAGGGTCGTGGCGCTGGCGGGATCGCGGGTCGCGGTGTCGATGAAGGCCTGGGCGAGTTTGAGGTGATTGACCCGATAGGTCTTGAGGTAGTCGAACGAGGAGTACTCGGTGCCAAAGTCATCGATGGCTATTTTCACCCCTAGCTCACGCAAGCGTGGCAGCACATCGTTGTGGGTCCATTTGGTTTGCGCCAGCGTCGCTTCGGTGACGTCGAAGCGCAGGTCCCAGGGGCAGAGGTTCCACAGGGCTGTGGTGCGCAGCACGTCGTAGATCAGGTCCGGACCGCTCTTGAGCTGGGCCAGCGAGAGCTTGATCGCAATCACCGGTGGCGCCATCCCTTCATCGCGCCATTGACGCATTTGCTGACAGGCCCGATCCAGCAACCAGTGCCCAAGCGCGATGATGACACCGGTTTTTTCCGCTGCGGGAAGAAACATTTCGGGCTCCAGCAATCCTCGCGCTGGATGACTCCAGCGGACCTGAGCTTCCATGCCGAGGATTTTTCCGGTGCTCAGGTCGACTTCGGGCAAGTAATGCAGTTCGAGCTGGTTTTGCTCGATGGCTTGTTTCAAATCGTTGGCAATCGACACCCGGTCGAGTACTTCCTGATTGATCTCCTCGGAGTGGAAGTGGTACTGGTTGCGGCCCTTTTCCTTGGAGCGGTACAGCGCCATGTCGGCTTGAGCCAACAGACTCTCGGCACTCAAGCTGGTGCTGGAGTAAGTGCTGATGCCGATGCTGACCGAAACCCGCACGTTGTTGCCATCGAGTGTGTAGGGCAGCACCAGCTCATCGCGGACCTTGCCCGCCAGCGTCGCCGACTGTGTCGGGTCGCCGGCGTCGAGCTGCACGATTGCAAATTCGTCGCCGCCCAGGCGCGCCACCACGTCGTTTTCGCGGACACAGGCCTTGATGCGGCGGGCGACCTCCTGCAACAGCAAATCCCCGATGGGATGGCCAAGGGTGTCGTTGATGCGTTTGAAATGATCGAGGTCCAGGTAGAACACGGCGAACGTTGCCGCACCCCGACGCGCGGCAGCGAACGCCTGGTGCAGGCGTTCGAGGAGCGTCGCGCGATTGGCCAGCCCGGTCAGCCCGTCGGTGCGTGCCAGCAGGGAAATCTTCTCTTCAGCCAGCTTGCGTTCAGTGATGTCGATGATGATGCCTTCGACTTCCAGCAAGCGTCCGTCGTGGTCACGCACCGGCACGTAGCGGTTTTCGACCCAGCGCCAGTCGCCTGTGCCGGTGCGCAGACGGAACTCGATGGACGCCCCGGCGGCGTGCCGGTCGAGGACCCGGGCCATGGCGTTGTCGACTTTGCCCTGGTCCTCGGGATGAATCAGCTCCTGAGCCCAGTTTGCCGACGCCACCAAGTGCGCTGCCACGTGACCGAACTTGGTGATGTTGTGGGAGATGTACATCAACGGGAATGAGGGTTCGCCGCGCAGCCGATACAGAATGGTCGGGCTGTTTTGCACGATGATATTGGCGTCGGACAGCTCGCGGGTTCGATCTTCGACCGCCTGCTCCAGCAGGTTCATCTTCAGTGCAGCGTCTTCGGTCATTTGCCATTTGACGGTCAGGGTGCTGGCCATCTGACGGATTTCGATGGCATCGAAGGGTTTCTTCAGGATCAGCAGGCGATCGCCGAGTTCCAGCCGTTCGGCAATATCGTCCCAGGAATAGTCGGAATACGCGGTGCACAGCGCGACTTGCAGCTTTGGATCGACCTGCCAGAGCCGTTCGATGGTTTCCAGGCCGTCCCAGCCGGGCGGCATGCGCATGTCGATAAAGGCCATCGCATAGGGAAGGTCCCTGGCCAGAGCGGCTTCGACCTTGCCCAGGGCTTCGAGGCCCTGAAAGGCGCTGTCGAGCACGAATCCCAGATCTGAAGCCACCACGGGTGTGCCGAACAGGGCTTCTTCGGCGCTGCTCAATGCATCGTCATCGAGCGCGTGGGGGCTGAGGATCTTGGCAAAATCCTGATGGATAGAGGCGGTGTCATCGACGATCAGGATCCGTCGGTTGCTCCGCGCAAACGGTGCCTTCATTGCAATGCACCGTTGCAGATGACCCATCGCTGCGTTGTATTCATGCGGCATCCCTTCCTGATCAAGGAGTGTTACGGGTGCAGATCTTGGATCCAGGTGCCCAGAGCATAGTCCGCTGCTGTTGAGTTCGCAGCCCGCTGTGTGGAAAATCTATTGCGGACTGTTCTGAAAAACCGTCTAGCCTGTAGTTCAGGCCCATGGAGTAGGGGGAATTGCCTTGGGTGCTCACGAAACGATTGCTCTGTTTTAGCTGAGGTAATGCCATGGATGAGCTGCTTAAACCGCGAGTGCTGCTGGTCGATGACGAAGAATTGATCCTCAATAGCCTGCGCCGGCTGTTGCGCAGCCAACCCTATGAGGTGCTGCTGGCCTCCAGTGGCGCCCAGGCGCTGGAAATCATGGCGCAGCAGCCGATTGATCTGGTGATGACCGATGCACGCATGCCCAATATGGACGGTGCGACCCTGCTGGCGCACATCCACGAGCGGTATCCGGACACCGTACGCATTCTGCTGACCGGGTATGCCGACCTGTCGATGATCATCAAGGCGATCAACGAGGGGAAGATTCACCGCTACATCAGCAAACCCTGGGACGACGAGGAAATGCTGCTGACGTTGCGTCAGGCCCTGGCGTATCAATACTCCGAGCGTGAGCGGCTGCGTCTGGTGCAGTTGGTGTGGGATCAGAACGAGCAACTGAAGCTGCTCAACGGGAACCTGGAAAAACGCGTCGCGGCACGCACTGCCGAGTTGCAGCAGACCGCTGACATGCTCGATCTGGCCTACGAAGAGCTCAAGCACAGCTATGTCACTGGCACCGAGGTGTTTTCGCTGTTGGCCAACCTGCGTCTGCCCGCCGCCAAGCAAACCAACCGACAAATCATCGATCTGGTGCGTATCTACTGCCAGACCCATGGGCTGGACGAGGCCAGCAGCCGAGACCTGACGATGGCCGCGGCGCTTTACAACATCGGCAAGCTGAGTTGGACCGACAGCATGATGACAGCCCCTTCGGACCTGCTGCATCACACCGAACGGGAGCTGTATCGCGGTTATCCGAAACAGAGCGAATCGCTGTTGATGACCCTTGATCCGATGAAAGATGCCGCACGCCTGATCCTGCACCACCAGGAGCGCTGGGACGGCACCGGGTTTCCCGACCGTCTCAAGGGGGAGGCGATCCCCTTGGGTTCGCGCCTGCTGAAGCTGGCCGTGGACTTCATCGAATTGCAGCGTGGGCTGATTCTTGAGCGACATATGAACAGCGATGAAGCGCTGTTGTTCATCCGTAAATACAGCGGGCGTTTCTACGACCCTGAACTGGTGGAGGATTTCGTTCAGGTCTGCGCCACTTACCTGCGTGATGTCACGCTCGGCGATCCGACGGTCAAGGTGTTGACCACCCGTGATCTGGCGCCCGGCATGGTGCTGGCGCGCAACCTCAATGCCGACAACGGCATGCTCCTGCTCAATGCCGGCAAGCTGCTCAACGGCCCGCTGGTGGAAAAACTCATCGCCTTCGAAGCCATGGAGGGCGCCAGGTACAGTGTGTTTGTCCATATCCCCGAAGAGTCTGAAACGGCGATTTCGGCGAAGGCTGCGATCTTTTGACCTGTGTAACGAAAAGATCGCAGGCTTCGCCAGCGCCTACGCACGGGGATCTTTTCGAGGTGACGCAGCACCTGTGCTCATGTGATCCTTGGCTCCTTTGTCCAAGGCCATTGTTGATCCATGACGCTTTCATCCTCCGTTTCGCCGCGCATTATCCGCATCGCCGCCGCCCTGTTGATCGGCCCGGACGGCCGAACCTTGCTGGTGCGCAAGCGCGGGACCCAGGCCTTCATGCAGCCGGGTGGCAAGATCGAAGCCTGCGAGCAACCGGTCGATGCGCTGGCCCGCGAACTGGAAGAAGAACTGGGTTTGCTCATCGATACCACCCAAGCGAGCTATCTGGGTGAATTTTCTGCTCCGGCAGCCAATGAGCCGGGGTTCGTGGTCGAGGCCGAGGTTTTTCAGCTGGATATCCAGCAACAAGTCTCTGCGGCGGCGGAAATCGAAGAGCTGCTGTGGATTGACCCGCACAATGTGGTCGATGTGATGCTGGCGCCATTGACACGGGACCTGATCCTGCCGTTTTATCGAACCTCCCTGAAGGCTCCGGCCTGACCTGTTCAACGACAAGGATTACGTCATGATTCCAACCCACGATCTGTTGATTTTTGCTGCTGCGTCGCTGCTGTTGGTGCTGACACCGGGACCGAACATGATCTACCTGATCTCCCGTTCGATTTGCCAGGGACGCAAGGCGGGCGTGACCTCGCTGCTCGGGGTGGTCGCGGGGTTTTTCGTGCATCTGTTTGCCGCGGCGGCCGGTTTGACCGCAGTGTTCATGGCGGTGCCGATGGCTTACGAGGCGCTCAAGTGGGCCGGTGCCCTGTATCTGCTGTGGATGGCCTGGCAGGCGGTCAAGCCGGGGGCGCGCTCGCCCTTTGAAGCTCAGCAGCTACCGCCGGACTCTTCGCGCAAACTGATGCTGATGGGCTTTTTGACCAGCGCGCTGAACCCGAAAATCGCGGTGTTCTATCTCTCGGTGTTCCCGCAGTTCATCAGCCCGGAACACGGTTCGATATTCACCCAAAGTATCGCCCTGGGCCTGACCCAGATCAGCGTGAGTTTTAGCGTCAACCTGCTGATCGCGCTGTTTGCTGCCGGAATTGCTTCGTGGTTCGTCAACAACCCGACCTGGCTGGCGGCTCAGCGTTATTTCATGGGCTTCGTGCTGGTTGGCCTGGCGGTGCGCCTGATGGCTGAACCACGGCGTATGGCCTGAAACCCATGGCGATCCAACGACTCGATGCCAACCATGCGCTCGCTTACCGGGCGCTGATGCTTGAAGCCTATGACCGCCATCCGCAGGCGTTCACCTCCAGTGTCCGGGAGCGCGCGGTCATGCCGCTGAGCTGGTGGGAGTCACGATTGACCAGCCCGCTGGACGTGCTGTTCGGCGCGTTTGAAGAGGGCGAACTGGTGGGCATTGTCGGCCTGGCCTTCGAGGCTCGAGAAAAATCCCGACACAAGGCAACGCTGTTCGGCCTGTACGTGACAGACAAGGTCAGGCAGCGCGGGCTCGCCCATCAACTGGTTCAGGCGCTTTTCGACGAGGCCCGAGGACGGCCGGAATTGAAGCTGATTCAACTGACTGTCACGGCTGGCAATGATGCCGCATTGGCGTTGTATCAGCGTTGCGGTTTCGTGCAATTCGGCCTCGAACCGTTGGCAGTGCGGGTTGGCGAGGAGTACTTCGATAAAATTCATATGTGGCGGCAGTTATAAGCCACAAGCCTGGAGCTTGTAGCTGCCCGGCGCAAAGGGCACCGCGCACCGTTTCAGCGGTGCGTAGCGTCGGGCGGTGAGCCTCATTCAGATTCAAGGTCGTGAAGGCCCAGGCCATCAAATGCCTCTTGCCGCTGGTCGGAAACCACCGCCACCCTGTTATTTCTGACAGTAGGCAGCCCATTGGCGCCGGGTGTTAGATGAGCGTCAGCCCTGCCGCTCATGTTGCGGCGACTCTTGCGAGAAGGAGATTGCTCATGACCGCCCAGGAAACCGCTCCCAAAACCCGCGCGCCTATTCCGGATCTTTACAAGTTGAAGATCAGGCAGGCGCCGGATGACACCACGCTGGACCCGCTTGCGGCGGAGATCAGCCTGACCGTGCTGATACCTACTACGGGGCTGGAGCCTAACGACCGGTTTTATGTCGAGATTACCGGCGAGCCCGGCACTCCAGACGGTGGGAAGTACAACAGCCCTACGTTGACGCTGGGGACAACAAACCCCAGAACCTTGAATGTGAAGAAAGAGGTCGTGGCGTTCCTTCTGGGCAAAAAAATGACGGTGAAGTACACCATCCAACGTGTGGGCGAGGACGATAAAACCTCTCCACCTTTAGAGCTCAACGTACTTCCCCTGCCCCAAAGCGAGTTGAAGGCGGCCCGAATCCTTGAGGCGCAGGACGACGGGAATGGGGCCGAGCTGGATCTGACCGGCAGCACTGCCAACCTTACCGTGCGCTTGGGAGTCTGGCCGTTGATTGCCGAACAGCAACGCTGCTGGATTGACCTGGTGGGCGAAAAATCCGGTGGTGAGGAGCACAGTCTCCCTGTGCTGCAATCGGATCCAGTGGATGGGGTCTGGATCACTCGCGGTTATCGCGAGGTGAAGGTGCCTTACGACTACTTCAGGGAATTGCTCAATGGCTCGCCGTTGAAGGTCATCGTCAAGGTCGCGCTGAACCAGGAAAGCGATGAGGCTCAGGCGTTTGATTTCGAGGAGCGGGTCTATACCGTTAAAAATGTCGTGTTAGTCAAACCCACGATTGGCGAAGTGGCGGACGCGGATGGCACGTCACTCACCCACCAATCCCGGCACGACCACTAAAACACCGTTGAAGCTCAAAGGCACGGTGGCTGCCGGTCAAAAAGTCGACATTTACGATGGCGCCAATCGGCTGGGCGAGGCCTCGGTGACGGGAACCGCGTGGGAGTTCGACACGCAGGTATTACCTGTAAACGTGTATATGCTCAAAGCCAAAGAGCAGGATGGCGATGAGCTGGAGTCAGACATCTGGACCGTTACCGTGGCGGCGGTGGTGATACCGACGATTGGTGAAGTGAAGGACGCCGATGGCGTGACGATCACCAATCCCGGCACGACCACTAAAACACCGTTGAAGCTCAAAGGCACGGTGGCTGCCGGTCAAAAAGTCGACATTTATGAAGGCGAAAATAAGCTGGGTGAGGCCACGGTGACGGAGACAGCGTGGGAGTTCGGCACGCAGGTCTTGTCTCCAAAAGAGTATGTGCTCAAGGCCAAAGAACAGGGTGTCGGTGGGCAGGAATCAGACACCTGGATCGTTACCGTGGAGGCGGTGGAGGTGGAGAAACCCACGATTGGCGAAGTGACGGACTCCGAGGACGTCGATGTCGCTGATGGGGAAAGTACCCTCGATATCCTTTTGAAACTGGCGGGAGAGGCCCGCGACGGTGAGGTCAAAATCTTCGTCAACGATCAACCCAGGGACACGGTGACGGCCGAAGAAGGGAAGTGGGCATACACACTGATGGACTTGACCCCGAATACATACGCACTCCGTGTGGAGGCGAGCGGGTTGAAGTCAGAGGTCTGGACGGTGACGGTTATCGGGGAAATAACACCGCAGATCACCGCTGTCCTGGACGGGTTTGGCCATCCTATACCGCATGGAGGCAATACCAGGTATACGACTGTGACTGTGACAGGTAAGGCAACCCGCAAGCATCAAGTCAAGATTATTCACTTTTCAGGCCAACTGGGTGCGGCCTATGCAGGAGACAACGGTTTTTGGACGTGCACCCTGTCAGGGCTGGGTAATATGCCTAATAAAACGTACAACATCTCAGCTCGGGACGCTGTCAGTGGTGTCAGTTCAAACACCTGGACCTTCACCGTCGATCCGATCTGAGCGCAACTGCCTGACATTTATTCGTGATGCCGAGGCTTTGCACTATGTAACTTTTTGGCCGATGTACCGGATGACAGGTCGTCAAGGTCCGTGTGATGGTCAGGCAGTTGCTATAGCTCAAATGTCTGGAAATTTACTGTGGCAGTGAGGCAGGAGAAGACTCAGCCAGACGAAACAGAGCCAGCGGAGAGTTGTTCCCTCCGCTGGCTTTTTATTGAGTCAGCGCACCGCGCTGACACCATCCAGGGTCGAGAACGAGGTGTCCTTGGCCGTCAGCAGGAAGTCGCGCATGTACGGTGCGTCGAGCATGTCGGCGCGGATCCCGGCGTACAGCGTGGCAAACAAACCTTTCTCCCCCAGCCGCTTGGCCTTCACGTAACCCCGTGAGCTGTACTCGTGCAGCGCCCAATGGGGCATGCCGCAGACGCCACGGCCGCTGGCGACCAATTGCATCATCATCACTGTCAGTTCCGAAGTACGAACCTGCGCCGGTTCGATGTCGGCCGGTTCCAGGAAGCGGGTGAAGATGTCCAGCCGATCCCGCTCTACCGGGTAGGTGATCAGGGTTTCGCTGAGCAGGTCTTCCGGGACGATGTACGGCTTGCTCGCCAGCCGATGCTGGTTGGCCACTGCGAGCATCGCTTCGTAGGTGAACAACGGCACATAGGTGATCCCGGCCAGTTCCAATGGGTCGGACGTCACCACCAGGTCCAGGTCGCCACGGGCCAGGGCCGGCAGCGGGGCGAAGGAGAAACCCGATGCCAGGTCCAGCTCGACTTCCGGCCAGGCATCGCGGAACTGGTCGATGGTCGGCATCAGCCACTGGAAGCAGCTGTGGCATTCGATTGCCATGTGCAGACGCCCGGCGGTGCCACCGGCCAATCGTGCGATGTCACGTTCGGCACCGCGCAGCAGCGGCAGGGTGGCGTCGGCCAGTTGCAGCAGGCGCAGGCCGGCGCTGGTGAACCGCACCGGTTTGGTTTTGCGCACGAACAGCGGCATGCCCATGCGCTCTTCCAGCTCTTTGAACTGGTGGGACAGGGCGGATTGGGTCAGGTGCAGACGTTCGGCGGCTTCGACCAGGCTGTCGGCTTCGCGTAAAGCGTGCAGGGTCTTCAGGTGACGGATTTCGAGCACCAGGGCCTCCATGAGTAAACTTTGTGATCAACACGAAAAGATTGAGTTTGTCTCATGTTGGGTGGGCTGTCGACAATAGGGCCATATTTTACTCCGGAGCACATACGCCATGGCCTTGGCCCACACACTCGGTTTTCCACGTATCGGCGCCGACCGCGAACTGAAAAAAGCCCTGGAATCCTACTGGAAGGGCGACCTCGATCAGGCCGGGTTGAAAATCGTCGGCCGTGAACTGCGGGCCAAACACTGGCAATTGCAGAAAGACGCCGGCATCGACCTGCTGCCCGTGGGCGACTTCGCCTGGTATGACCAGGTGCTGACGCACTCGCTGACCTTCGGCGTGGTCCCCGAGCGCTTCGACAGTGCCAGGGATGCTCAGGGCCTGCCGACCCTCGACACCTTGTTCGCGATGGCCCGTGGCGCCAGTGCGAGGTGCTGCGGCGGTGAGTCTGCCAAGACGCACCATGCGCAGGAACTGACCAAGTGGTTCGACACCAACTACCACTATCTGGTCCCGGAATTCAGCGCTGACCAACCGTTCACATTGAGCTGGGAACAGTTGTTCGACGAAGTCGATGAAGCCCACGCCCTTGGTCACAGCGTCAAGCCGGTGATCATCGGCCCTTTGACTTACCTGTGGCTGGGCAAGGCAAAAGGTAACGACTTCGACAAACTCGACCTGCTCGAGCGCCTGCTGCCGCTCTACGGCGAAATCCTCAATCGCCTCAAGGCTCAAGGTGTGGAATGGGTGCAGATCGATGAACCGATCCTGACTCTCGACCTGCCGCAAGCCTGGAAAAATGCTTTCGAACGCGCCTATCACATCCTTCAATATTCACCGTTGAAGAAGCTCGTGGCCACCTACTTCAGTGGACTGGAAGACAACCTCGGGCTGGCGGTGAGCCTGCCGGTGGACGGTCTGCACATCGACGCGGTGCGAGCGCCGGAACAACTGGGTCAGGTGCTTGATCGCCTGCCGACCTACAAAGTGCTGTCGGTGGGCCTGGTCAACGGTCGCAATGTCTGGCGCTGCGAGCTGGAACAGGCGCTGGCGCAACTGAAACCGGCACAAGAGCGTTACGGCGACAACCTGTGGGTCAGCAGCTCGTGCTCGCTGCTGCACAGCCCGATGGATCTGGACCGTGAAGACACACTCGACGCCGAGCTGAAGAGCTGGCTGGCGTTCGCTGTACAAAAATGCGCTGAAATCGCCGTGCTGCGTGATGCACTCAATGATCCGCAAGCGCCGAAGGTCCAGGCTGCGCTGGCGCAGAGCCGTGCCGTGCAGGCCAGCCGTGCGCAGTCGCCACGCATCCACAAAGCCGAGGTGCAGGCGCGCATCCGGGCCATCCGCGACACCGACAGTCAGCGTCACTCAGTGTTTGCCAAGCGTATCGAGTTGCAACGCGCACGCCTGAATTTGCCGGCCTTCCCGACCACCACTATCGGCTCGTTCCCGCAGACCGCGTCGATTCGTCTGGCGCGCCAGTCGTTCAAACAGGGCAAGCTCTCGGCCAACGATTACACCGACGCCATGCACAGCGAAATCCGCCACGCGGTGCAAATCCAGGAACGTCTTGGCCTCGACGTGCTGGTGCACGGTGAAGCCGAGCGCAACGACATGGTCGAGTACTTTGCCGAGCAACTCGACGGCTACCTGTTCACCCGTTACGGCTGGGTTCAGAGCTACGGTTCGCGCTGTGTGAAACCGGCGATCATCTACGGTGACCTGAGCCGTCCGAACGCCATGACGGTCGACTGGATCACCTACGCGCAGAGCCTGACCGACAAGGTCATGAAAGGCATGCTGACCGGTCCCGTGACCATGCTGATGTGGTCGTTCCCGCGTGAAGACGTGTCGCGCAAAGTCCAGGCGCAACAGTTGGCGCTGGCCCTGCGCGATGAAGTGGTCGACCTGGAGCAGGCCGGGATCAAAATCGTCCAGATCGACGAAGCGGCGTTCCGCGAAGGCTTGCCGCTGCGCCGGGCGCAATGGCAGGAATACCTCGACTGGGCGGTGCAAGCGTTCCGCTTGAGCGCGTCTGGCGTGCGCGATGAAACCCAGATCCATACCCACATGTGCTACAGCGAATTCAACGACGTGATCACGTCGATCGCCGCCATGGACGCCGACGTGATCACCCTCGAAACCTCGCGTTCGGACATGGAGTTGCTGGAAGCCTTCAAGGCCTTCGACTACCCGAATGACATCGGCCCGGGCGTCTACGACATTCACTCGCCACGGGTGCCGGACACCGCCGAGATGGTCAATTTGATGAGTAAGGCGGTGCAGCGGATCCCGGCCGAACGGCTGTGGGTCAACCCGGACTGTGGCCTGAAAACCCGCGCCTGGCCGGAGACCGAAGCGGCGTTGGTGAATATGGTGGCCGCCGCTCGCCAACTGCGTAGTCAACTGGCTTAAGGACGCCATCGCGAGCAGGCTCGCTCCCACACTGGATCTTTGTCATGCACAAATTCTGTGTTCACTAAAGATCAACTGTGGGAGCGAGCCTGCTCGCGATGAACGATAACTCGGTCTTGAATACGACCGTTCGGCACCCTTCATCAAACTGTCACGTAACTGTGGCAGCGCGCTTTAACAAAGTTCATCAGACTCGCGCTCTACTGGGGTTCTGCGTTTCGGTGTTTTTCATGCGGGTACGATTTTTTTCAACGGCGGTTTTTCTGGCCGCACTGCTGTTCGGCCTACCGTCTTTTGCGGCGTCGCGCTGCGATGTCAATGTTCCGACCGAACGGGTCGATCTTCCACAGGTGAGCCTGGCGTACCAGAGCATCGGTCGTGCGAGCGATCCGGCATTACTGTTGGTGATGGGCCTGGGTGGCCAGTTGATTCACTGGCCGGACGAGGTGGTGGTTGCGCTGTGCGAGCAAGGTTTTCGGGTGATTCGCTACGACAATCGCGATGTCGGGCTGTCGACCTGGCGTCGGCTGCCTGCCAATGCCAACCTGACCTTTGAGGTGCTGCGCTACAAACTCGGTTTACCCGTAGCGGCGCCGTACACCCTGACCGATATGGCAGACGACGCGCTAGGGCTGATGGATGCGCTGCACGTGGAGCAATTCCATGTGCTGGGCGCGAGTATGGGTGGAATGATCGCCCAGCACATGGCAGCCATGGCGCCGCAGCGGGTCGAAAGTCTGACGCTGATCATGACCAGTTCCGGCGCCGAAGGATTGCCGGCGCCGAACGCGGCGCTGGTGCAATTGCTCTCGCGGCGCAGTGCGCCGAACCGTGAGGTGGCGCTGGAGCAACAGGCTGATCTGCTGGCAGCGCTGGGCAGCCCGCAGGTGAGTGATGATCGTCAGGTACTGTTGCATCTGGCGGCGGTGGCGTACGACCGGGCGTTCAATCCCGACGGCGTGAAACGCCAGATCATGGCAATCCTCGCCGAACCGAGCCGGGTGGCGCTGCTCAACCAGTTGCGGGTGCCGACCCTGGTGGTGCACGGCACCGCCGATCCGTTGTTGCCGGTGATGCATGGCATTCACCTGGCAGCACATATCCAGGGCAGTCAGTTGAAGCTGATTCCGGGGCTGGCCCATCGTTTTCAGGAAGCGTTCAAGGCGCCGTTACTGGCGGCGGTGTTGCCGTACCTGAAAACCCATCGTGAAGACACCTCGCATTGGGCGCAGATCGATCCGGTGCAGGCACCGAATCTGCTCTGACAGGATCAGCGGACAATCTTGTCCACATGAATCCCCAGTTTCTTCAGCCGATACCAGAAGCTGCGCTCCGAGATACCGATCAGCTGCGCGGCGGCCGCCTGCACGCCGTTGCTTTGTTGCAGGGCCGCCAGGATGTAGTTCTTTTCGACTTCGGCCAGTGCGGCGTCGAGGTCGGACGGCACACCGGTACTATCGTTGAGGACCGCGCTGGCGCCGTCGCCGGAGCGCCTTGAGGCGAACAGATAGGCCGGCAGATCGTCTTCCTCGATCACTGCACCCGAGGCCACGATGGTGGCTCGTTCAACGCAGTTTTGCAGTTCGCGGATGTTTCCCGGCCACGAATAATTGGCCATGGCCTGCAAGGCTTCCGGGCTGAAGCCGTTGATGCGTTTGCCGGCGGTGGCGCCCAGGGTGTGTGCAAAGTACCGGGCCAATGGGGCGATGTCTTCGATCCGTTCACGCAAGGCGGGCAGGGGGATCGGGAACACATTGAGGCGATAGTAAAGGTCTTCGCGAAACTCTTTGTTGGCCACCGCTTCCAGCAGGTTTTTGTTGGTGGCAGCGATCACTCGCACGTCGACTTTGCGTTCGCGCGGATCGCCAACCGGTTCGATCACGCGCTCCTGCAAGGCGCGCAGAATCTTCGCCTGCAACGCCAGCGGCATGTCGCCAACCTCATCGAGAAACAGCGTGCCCTTGTCGGCCTGCATGAAGCGCCCGACCCGGTCGGCCACGGCGCCGGTGAAAGCGCCTTTGCGATGGCCGAACATTTCACTTTCCAGCAAGCCTTCGGGGATTGCCGCGCAGTTCACTGCAATGAAGGGTTTGTCGGCGCGGTTGCCGTGTTTGTGGATGGCCCGCGCGACCATTTCCTTGCCGGTACCGCTTTCGCCGGTGAGCAGGATGGTCGCGTTGCTTTCGCGCACCGAATCCACTGCTTGCAGCACTCGACGGAAGGTCGGACTGTCGCCCACCAGGCTGTCGATCTGCGCGTGCTCCTCAAGCTCGGCGCGCATGCGCTGGTTGTCTTTGAGAATGTCGCGAAACTGCAGGGCCTTGCTGACGGTAATGTCCAGCTCATCGATGTCGAATGGTTTGGCGATGTAGTCGAAGGCGCCGTTGCGCATCGACTGCACGGCGTTTTTTACCGTGCTGTAGGCCGTCATGACGATCACCGGCAGTTGCGGAAAGCGCACTTTGACTTCTGCCAGCAACTGCGGGCCATCCATGCCGGGCATGCGCCAGTCGCTGATCACCAGATCGATGTCTTCCTGTTCCAGCACCTTGAGCGCGTGCAGGCCATTGCTCGCGGTGAACACCTGGAGGTCGTTCTGGCTCAGGGCAGAGGCCAACAGGTCGCAGAGTTTGGGCTCGTCATCGACCACCAGAATGTTATGCGTCATCACTGTCCTCGTCGTCGCTGTTGTTTTCACCGTTGGCCGGAATGTACAGGCTGAATGTTGCACCAGCATCTTTTTCGCTGATGCATTCGACCCGTCCGTCGTGGTTTTCCATGATCGAGAAGACTTTTGCCAGCCCAAGACCCGTACCTGAAGCCTTTGTGGTGACGAACGGGGTAAAAATCCGTTCGAGCATGTCCGGCTCGATGCCTTGGCCGGTGTCGGAAACACTGATGACGGTGTACTGCTTGTCGCTGGCAATGCCCAGGGTCAGGCGACCACCGTCGGGCATTGCGTCGATGGCATTGAGCACCAGGTTCAGGCAGGCCTGTTTGAGTTGCCGTGCGTCGGCGTACATGGTCGCGGCCGGCGCGTTGTCTTCGATCCGCGCGTCGATGTTGTGGGTCGCCAGCTCAGGTGCGCAAAAACCGATCAATTCATCAACCAGTGGCCGCGCCAGTTGGGTGGAGCGCATGGGCGCGCTGGGTTTGGCAAAGTCGAGGAATTCGGTGATCAGGTCGTTGATCCGGCTCACTTCGCTGATCACGTATTCCAGATGCCGTTTGTCGGTGTCGGGCAGGTCGGCGCGACGGTGCAGCAATTGGGTCGCCGTTTTGATGATGCCCAGCGGGTTGCGAATTTCATGGGCCAGGCCCATGGCCACTTCACCGAGTGCATGCAAGCGATCGCGGCGGCGCAGTTGCGATTCCAGGTGTTGCAACTCGCCAAGGCGTTCGGTCATGTGGTTGAAGGTGCTGCTCAGCTCGGCCAGTTCATCGCTGCCGGTGACCGGTATCCGCTGGCGATAATCACCGTCGATGACCGCCCGTACGCCTTTGGAGAGATTGCGCAAAGGTTGGGTCAGGCGTTGCGAGACGAGCCAGCCGACGCACAGAGACAGGGCCGAACCCAGCAGGAAGATCGCCAGGAACAGGTTGGTCTGGTTGACCAGGCCCACCAGGCTGTTGTGGCGCAGCAAACCGCTGAAAATAACCCCTTGCAGCTCACCGTTGTTGTTGAGAATCGGCCGATAGAGCCCACTGTAGCGGTTGGTAAACTGCTCGATAGGCTGCTTGGTCTGTTTCAGTGCCGCTTCGATATTCTCAGGCATGTGAGCCGGACGATCCTCGGAGCGCTGGCTGGAGAAAATCTCGGAGAACGTATCGCCCTTGGCCAGGTACAGGCGCAGGTCCAGCGAGTGGACGTCGGCAACACTGGTCAGGAAGCTGCTGTCCAGATAGGTCGCTATCAGCATCTGGTAGTCCACGCCATCGAGCGTGGTGCGGAAGGTCGAGACCACCGTGCCGGTCGAAATTCCGCCTATCTGAATAGTCTGCAACACCGCATTGGGGGCGGTGCTGATTTGTTCGACGATGTTTTCGTCCGCCGTGCTGAACACGATTTTCTTATCGCTGAGGCGAGTCAGCGCCACCAGATCGATGCCCATGGCATCAGCGATTTCGGTGGTCATTTTGTCGTGCCTGGTGGCCGAGCGGTCAGTCGGTGGCCGGGTCAAACGCAGGAACAAACGTGCTATCCGTGCGTTGCCATGAACGATCTCGCTGATTTCGTCCTCGACGATCTTGGTCGATTCCTGCAACCAGATCCGCACGTTGCTATCGAAAATCTGCGACAGCGTGGTGGCCGCGAGTTCGGCGGCAATCATGGTCGGGATCACACTGACCAGCCAGAACGCCAATACCAGCTTGCGTTGGACACTCCAGCGGGAGATGGCGAAGGGCAGGGCTTTACGGCGTCGGTCTTTGATCATCAGGTTTCGCTTATCGCGGCAGCCATGGCAGGGTCGGACTTATCCGGTCGGACAAACAGTTTCACGAGTTTGAGCAAAGCGTTGAGCAGCGCGTTACGGTGGTGAAAAAACAGCGTATTGCCTTCGAACTTGCAGCCGAGCCGCAGCTTACTGGCATAGCCAGCCTGGCCGCACTCATACAGCGGGATCTTGTGTTGAATACAGTAGTCGACATTGGCCAGCCAGCTTCGGAAGTACAGGTTGTACTCGCGGGTCTGTTCCAGGTCGTGGGCAAAAAACTTGTCCACCAGTCGATGTTCATCCAGCAGCAGCAGATTGAACGCCACCAGTTGCTCGCCCACCCAATACAGCACGCACGCCGCGCGTTGGTCGAGGTGTTCGAGGATGCCACTGAAATACGCCGGCGATAGCCATTCGAACTCAATCTCGCTGCGCGCCAGGGTGGCTTCGTACAACACCATCATCTGCGGCAGCACATCGTCTATTGAACGTCGCCATTCGATGCGCGGCCCGGGTGCCCGAAGATTGCGGCGCAGGTCTTTGCGGGTGGATTTGCCCAGGGTGCCGAGATAGGCGTCCAGCGAGCCGAAGGTGATTGGCAGCACTGCACTCGGTAATCCGGGGATGGTTTGCAGTCCGGCCTCGCGGCAGACGTCAATCCACTGCTGATCGTGGCTGGGCGCATCCTTGATCACCAGCAGGCCGATGCCGGCCACATCGGCATCATTGCGCGCCAGCGTCAGTAACTGACGCAGCAGCGCCGGGCGCTGGTCGTCAGTAATATGGCTGGCGGTGCCAGTGTGGCCTTGCTCGGTCAGCGGCGAACCAAGGGTGTACAAGCGAATATCCAGCACACCCGGCAACCACTGGCGCAAGCGTTGCCTGACGCGTTTGCCTACGCCCTGCACCGTGGTGTCGAGCGAGTACTGGGTGGTAAATGCCGCTGCCGCGGCAATCAACGTGCTGCCTTCATAGAGCGCAAGGTAACGCCACTGGAAGTCGCCAATACCTGCCTGTTCAACGGCCCGATAGTAATTCCAGTCCTCCAGTTCCCCGGGGAAGCAGTCATTCCAGGCGCAGCGTTCGATGGCCTCGATGGTTGAATAGGCACGGGCGGTGATCACGTCTTGTCCTTAAGCTACGCCAGCTGTCGATACTCTTCACGCTCGCCCGGCTTCATGGAAAGCTGGTGGACAAAGTCCGCGCTCAGATCCACAACGCGGCGATACTCCAGGTCGACCGTGATCATGTGATAGCAGTTGTCCAGCAGGACCTTGGTGACCGGGCCGCCGAGATGGCGTTCGACGTAATCGGCGTTCCAGCGGCTGGTGATGTCGTCCTCGATGGAATGCAGCACCAGAGCCGGTGTCTTGATCGACGGCATGCGTTTCTTGACCACGGCATTCATCCGGTGCAATTCGCGCACGGTGACGCCTTCCATGGTCAACAGCCCGGCATTGCTGCTTTCGCCGTCCTTCATCTGGCGTTCGACGATCGCCCGCAGACGCTCGTTCTTGATGCCATAGGGCGGCGTTTCTTCGAAGCTGCAGATGTTCACGCCGAATGGAATCTTCATCAGCAAGGGGGTCAGGAACGCCAACTTGTGGATGTTCCAGCCGTCGTAGCGCAGGGTGGTTGAATACATCAGCAGGCCGGCGACCTGCCCCGGATGCTCGGAGGCGACGTACATGGACATGACCGCGCCCATGGACAGACCGCCGACGAACACCTGCTCGTGCCGCTGGCGTATGCCCACGAACGTCTTGCGTACACCTTCGTACCAGTCCTGCCAGCCAGTGGCTTGCAGGTCGGTGTTGTCACCGCAGTGCCCGGCCAGGGTTGGCACGTACACCGTGCAACCCGATTTGGCCAGGCCGATGGCAACCCGACGCAACTCCGTCGGGGTGCCGGTCAGGCCGTGGATCAACAACACCGCGACCTCGCCACTGCCGAGAACGAAACCGGTACTACCTTCGCCGAGATCGATCTCTGTTTGGTTCATCGTTTCATGGCCCGGTCAAGCAGGCGGTCGAGCAGGGCGATGCCCAGATCGATTTCCGCGTAGCTGATTTCCAGCGATGGAGCCAGGGTGATGACGTTCTTGTAGTAGCCGCCCACATCGAGAATCAGGCCCAGACGCTTGCCGTCGATTTCGATGTCGCCCTTCATGCCTTCATCAACCATGAAGTCCAGGGTGGCCTTGTCCGGAGTGAAACCGTCCGGGCCACAGATTTCGCAGCGCAGTGCCAGGCCCAGGCCGTCGACGTCGCCGATGATCGGGTAGCGTTTCTGCAGGTCCTGCAGACCGTCCAGGAAGTATTTGCCCTTGGCCATGACCATCGAGCCGTAGTCGACTTCGTGGGTCATTTTGAACATTTCCAGACCGACCGCCGTACCCAGCGGGTTGGAGGCGAAGGTGGAGTGAGTCGAGCCTGGCGGGAAAACCTTCGGGTTGATCAGCTCTTCGCGAGCCCAGATGCCGCCCAGTGGGTTGAGGCCGTTGGTCAGCGCCTTACCGAAGACGATCACGTCCGGTTTGACGTCGAAGTGTTCGATCGACCACAGCTTGCCGGTACGCCAGAAGCCCATCTGGATTTCGTCGACGACCATCAGGATGCCGTGCTGATCCAGCACTTGCTTGAGTTCGCTGTAGAAGTTCATCGGCGGGATCACGTAGCCGCCGGTGCCCTGGATTGGCTCGACGTAGAAGGCTGCGTATTCGCACTGGTTGGTTTTCGGGTCCCAGACGCCGTTGTATTCGGTCTCGAACAGACGGGCGAATTGCTGCACGCACTGGCTGCCGTATTCTTCCTTGGTCATGCCTTTCGGGCCACGGAAGTGGTACGGGAACGGGATGAAGTTGGCACGCTCACCGAAGTGACCGTAGCGGCGACGGTAGCGGTAGCTCGAGGTGATCGACGAGGCGCCGAGGGTACGGCCGTGGTAGCCGCCTTCGAAGGCGAACATCAGGCTTTTGCCGTTGGTGGCGTTACGCACCACTTTCAACGAGTCTTCGATGGACTGCGAACCGCCGACGTTGAAGTGCACGCGACCGTCGAGGCCGAACTTGTTCTTGGCGTCGACCGCGATCATTTCCGACAGCTCGATCTTGCCTTTGTGCAGGTACTGGCTGGCGATTTGCGGCAGGGTGTCGATCTGTTGTTTCAGGGCGTTGTTCAGGCGTGGGTTGGCGTAACCGAAGTTGACCGCCGAGTACCACATTTGCAGGTCGAGGTAAGCCTGATCTTCGGTGTCCCAGACGTAGGAGCCTTCGCAACGGCTGAAAATACGCGGCGGATCGATGTAGTGAACGGTGTCGCCGTAGGAGCAGTACTTGGCTTCTTTGTCCAGAAGGATCTGGTCTTCTGGCGTAGCGATTCGGATATCAGACATGGTGGAAGAGTTCCTGCTGTTCATCAATATTGAAGGAGGTGGCGTTGGCGGCGCTGCCGTTTGGCAGTTTGGCCAGCAAGGCGGGAATTTCGGCGAAGCTGTCGAAGCGGGCGTAGGCGATGCCATTGCGCTCGCAATGTTCAGCCAGACGGTCCTTGGCGAAAACGAAGTCGGCAGTGGACGCCACGCACATGTCGGACTGGCCGTCACCGATCACCAGCACGCGTTTGCTGCTGGGGGTGGATTTGCATTTGCAGTTGCCGGAGGCGGCACGGCAGGCGTCGCTCGAATACGGAAAGTCGATGCGCCAGCTGTTGTGGTCGACCTGACGCAGACGGTTGGCGAGGATCGGCAGCAGGCTGACGTAGTTGCGTGCCAGAATTCGCGCGATGCCTTGCTCGATGCCGTCACTGACCACTTCCAGGGAAGCACCGAGACCGACCACGTGGTCGACGAAATCCGGAAAGTCGGCGTCGATCTCGACGCTGTCGAAGAACTCGAGCAGCTCGGCGGGGGAGGCCTTGACCAGCGATAGCTGGCGGCTGAGGCATTCACGCGAACCGATAGCACCGCTCAGCCACTCGTCCTCGATCGCTTCCCAGCTTGGGTCGGCGAAACGTTGGAGGATGCTGTCGATCACGTCGGTGCGGGTGATGGTCCCGTCGAAATCACACACGATATGCCAGTCAATCATCTGCATTACCTATTGGGCAGGGGCGCGCTGTTGCGCTTGCAACGGGGTAGAGCAGGGAGTGTGCCAAGTTGTTTCACGCCCTGTAGGCTGGGGCTCTGGGGTATGCTGTGCGGAAAATGTGTCCGCCGAGCTACAATTTTTGTAGGTCGCTACAAACAACATGAGTGCAGGCGCGGGAAAATCGACCTGGGGATTGATGCGCGCATGTACTGCTAAGGAATCGTTCTATGTTCAGGATTACCTCTGTCGTATTTGCTGTCCTGCTGTGCCTGGGCGGCTTTTGCGCCACCGCGCAGGCGGCCGGAATAACCGGTGAGGCCGGTCTCGGCGTGAGCTCTCAGCCTTATGATCCCAGCGGCAGTCGTTATGAAGTCGTGCCGGTGCCTTACTTTGATCTGGACTGGGGCGATGTCAGCCTCAGCACCGACGACGGTTTGACCTGGAGCGCCGTGAAAGCCAACGGTTTCAGCGCCGGGCCGTTTATCAATTACATTCCTGGACGCAATTCCAACGGCACGCTGCGGGGCCTGCACAATGTGTCGGCCATGGGCGATGCCGGTGGCTTCGTTCAGTACAGCCCGGCTGATTTCTGGCGAATTTTCGCTTTCGTCGGCCATACCGTGGGTGCTAATCGCGGCCAGGGTGGTGTGCTCGGTCGTGTGGGCGGGGAAGTGGGTTATCCGCTGGGGCTGGGGATCATTGGCAGTAGCGAACTGGCCGCGAAATTTGCCGATGGCCGGCAGACTCAGACGTTCTTTGGCGTTTCTAACAAAGATGCCCGGGATTCGGAGTTCCGTCCGTACAAGGCCAGTGGCGGCTTGCAGAATGTGGCGTTGACCCAGAGCTTCGAGTTCCCGCTGGTAGCACAGTGGTCGCTGGTGACCAGTGCCACCTGGACTCACCTGACCAACTCCGCGGCGGACAGCAGTATCGTCAAGCAAGAAGGCCGCGTGAACCAGGCCGAAGTGCAGGCGGCGATCAGCTACAAATTCAATTGAATCAATGACCGGAGCTGCCGAAGGTTCGGGCTGCGTTCGGATGATCTTTTGCAGCGCGACACGTTATCAGGCGTGAATACGCACCCAGACACTGACCAACACCGTCGCCGCCATCAGCCACGCAACCGCAGCCACCGCCAGCGATGCCTCCAGTCGCAGCCGATCGACCATGACATACAAGGTCGCCAGGTAAACGAAATACGGAATGATCGACCACATGCCAAACACGATGGTGGTCTTCAGGTCGTCCAGCGAACGGCCCTTGCCGACGATGTAATGGGCGATCAGCGCAAAGGTCGGAAATAGCGGCACCAAGCCTGCGATGTAATAGTTTCGGGTCTTGGCGAGGAAGGCGAGTATCACCACCACGGCGGCGCCCAGTGCAGCTTTCAACAGTAGATCCACGGGTATTCTCGATTTCGGGTTAGTGGCTCAGCCCGTATTTCTTGACCTTGTCAAAGAGCGTGGTCTTGGCCATGCCCAGTTCCAGGCTGGCCTGGGTCAGGTTGCCGCCGCTGCGCTGCAAGGCGTCATTGAGCAGGTTGCGCTCGAAGGCTTCCACCGCTTCGGAGAATGCCAGGCCTTGGGCGGCGCCACCGCTGCCGGATTTCTTGAAGGCTGGCAAGCCGAGGGCAAAACGCTCGGCGACGTTGCGCAGTTCGCGCACATTGCCGGGCCAGTCGTGGCTCATCAGGGTCGACAGGGTCTGGTTGTCCAGTTCAGGCAGCGTGCGGTCAAAGCGCAGGGACGATTGCTGCAGGAAGTGTTCGAACAATTGCAGGATGTCTTCACGGCGTTCACGCAGCGGCGGCAGTTCCAGGGTCACCACGTTCAAGCGGTAATACAGGTCGCTGCGGAACTGGCCGGCTTTGCTCAAATCGTCGAGGTCGGACTTGGTTGCTGCGATCACCCGGCAGTCGACCGCGACGCTCTGGTTCGAGCCGAGCCGCTCCAGCGTGCGTTCCTGCAAGACCCGCAGCAATTTGATTTGCAACGGCAGTGGCATGCTTTCTACTTCGTCGAGGAACAGCGTGCCGCCGTTGGCGTGTTCGATCTTGCCGATTCGCCGTTTTCCGGCACCGGTAAACGCATTCGCTTCGTGACCGAAGATTTCGCTTTCGAAGAGGTTCTCCGGTAGACCACCGCAGTTCAGCGCGACGAATTGCTGCGAGTGACGGCGACTGAAGTCGTGCAGGCAACGCGCGACCAACTCCTTGCCGGTGCCTGTCTCGCCTTCGATCAGCACGTTGGCCGAGGTGTCGGCGACGTTGGCGATCAGCTCGCGCAGGTGCTGCATGGCGGGTGAGCGGCCGATGATCCGCCCCTCAAGGGAGTCGCGTTCGGCCAGTTGCCGACGCAAGGAGGTCACTTCGCGGGCCAGGCTGCGTTGCTCCAGGGCACGGCGCGCGACATCGACCAGGCGTTCGGGGGAGAACGGTTTCTCCATGAAGTCGTAGGCGCCTTTTTGCATCGCGCCGACCGCCATCGAGATGTCGCCATGGCCGGTGATCAGCACCACTGGCAGACTGCGATCGCGCGCCTTGAGCCGGTTTAGCAGCTCCAGGCCATCGATACCCGGCAGGCGAATGTCGCTGATGACGATCCCGGCGAAGTTGTCGCCGACCCGCGCCAGTGCCTCTTCAGCGCTACCGACGCCTTCACAGGGAATATCTTCCAGGGCCAGGGCCTGCTGGCAACCGAGCAGGACATGGGGATCGTCTTCGACGATCAGCACACTAAGGTCGTTGTTCATATCGGCTCGGCGGGAAGGGGGCTTACCAACGGTAAACTGAGGACGAAAGCGGTACCACCGCAGGCCGGGTGTTCGACACCGAGGTGACCGCCGGTGGCGGCGGCCAGGCTCGCCGACAGGGTCAGGCCGAGGCCCAGGCCCTGTTCGCCGGGTTTGGTGGTAAAGAAAGGTTCGAACAAGTGCTTGCGGGTTTCGGCGTCGATACCGTGGCCGTTGTCGCGTACACGCAGGCGATATTTGCCGTCGACGACGTCACCCTCCAGCCACAGTTCGGGCAGTGGCTGCGCTTGCATGGCGTCCAGCGCGTTGCCGATCAGGTTGACCAGGATCTGTTCCAGGCGGGTCTGGTCGATCTGTACTTGCACATCGCTGAACTCGCGGTGCAGCAGCAAATGAGCGCTTTCAAGGCGCGCACCGAGCAACTGCAAGGCCGCCTCTACCGCTTTGCCGAGGCTGGCCTGGCCCTGGTCGTCACCGCGCCGGGCAAAGGAGCGCAGGCTGGCAGTGATCCGGCCCATGCGGTCGATCAGTTCGTTGATGGTTTTCAGGTTGGCACTGGCGATGTCCAGCTGACCGCGCTCAAGAAAGCGCACGGTATTGCCGGACAAGGTGCGCAACGCGGCCAGCGGTTGGTTCAATTCGTGGGCAATGCTGGTGGACATCTGGCCGATGGCCGCGAGTTTGCCGGCCTGGACCAGTTCATCCTGGGCCCGACGCAGGGTTTCTTCGGCCTGGCGCCGTTCGCGGATCTGGCTTTTCAGGCGTTCGTTGCTGGCGCGCAGGTCGGTGGTGCGCTCGGTGATCTTGCGTTCCAGCTGGCTGTTGGCTTCTTGCAGCGCTTCACGGGCGGCGAGGCGGGTGGCGATGACTTTGCGCCGTTCGTTCCAGGCGATCAGCAGGAACGCCACCAGTGCGAAGGCCACAGCGACGAGAATGCCCTGATTGATCGCTTCACGGCGCAAATCCTGGAGCGGTGTGAGCAGGGTGAAATTCCACGGTGTATCGCTCAACGGTCGGGTCTGCGACAGGTAGCTGATTTCCTGTTCATCCGAGACCAGCTCGGCGTTGGCCGGGAAGGTGATTTTTTCCACGCCTTCGGACAGTCGCTCACGGGCCAGCGGTTCCAGTTCGTTGAGCGGGTACCAGTAATATTGCAGGCTGCGGGCCAGGCGTTCTTTGGTGTCGTCGCTGAGCGGGCGAACCGATTTGAGCCGGCGCGCCGGATCGCTGGACAAAATGATGATGCCATTCTCGTCGCTGACGAAGGCTTCCAGGCGTGCACGCTGCCAGCGTTCTTCCATGGCTTCGAGGCGGACTTTGACCACCGCGACGCCGATGATTTTGCCTTGCTCTTCCAGGCCATGGGCCAGGTAGTAACCGGGTTCGCCGTTGGTGCTGCCGATGCCGTAGAACCGCCCCGGCTGGCCGCGGACGGCATTCTGGAAATAGGCACGGAAGGACAGGTCTTCACCCAGGTAGCTGTCGACATCACGCCAGTTGCTGGTCGCCAGCACCCGACCGGTGGTGTCCATCACGTAGATCGCCCGACTGCGGCTGCGCCGGTTCAGGCCTTCGAGGTAGTCATTGACCGCTTGCCGGTGTTCAGGCGACGGGTCGGCCAGCAGCTCTGAAACACTCGATTCGAGTTCCAGCAGGCTGGGCAGATAGGTGTATTTGCTGATCTCGCTTTCGACCGCACGGGCGTGCAGTTCCAGCTGACGTTGACCGTTCTCGCTGAGGCTGCGAATTCCGTAGTGTTCGCTGACCCAGAAGCCGACATAGCCCAGCCCGACCATCAACAAGATGACCAGCGGTGGCAGAAACAGATGGCGAATCAGACGGGGTTTCACGGCAAGTGATGGCTTTGCTGCGCGATAGAGAGTGGGGTCGCATTTCATCACAGATGCCTTGGGTCAACCACAACACAAATCTCCAGATCACCACCGATCCAGTGTGGGAGCGGACTTGCTCGCGAAAGCGGTGTATCAGCCAACATCGATGTTGAAGGTGATGGCCTCTTCGCGAGCAAGCCCGCTCCCACAGGGTGGGGCGGTGCTGTTATCAGTGCTGCAGAATCTTCTCAAGGAAATGCTGCGCACGGTCGGAGCGGGCGTTGATGTCACCGAAGAACTCTTCTTTCTTGCAGTCTTCGATGATCTTGCCCTGGTCCATGAAGATCACCCGGTCCGCCACCTTGCGAGCGAAACCCATTTCGTGGGTCACGCACATCATGGTCATGCCTTCGTGGGCCAGTTGCACCATCACGTCCAGCACTTCGTTGACCATTTCCGGGTCCAGCGCCGAGGTCGGTTCGTCGAACAGCATGACGATCGGGTCCATGGCCAGCGCGCGGGCAATCGCCACACGCTGTTGCTGGCCACCGGAGAGCTGGCCCGGGTGCTTGTGAGCGTGAGCCGAGAGACCGACGCGCTCAAGCAGTTGCAGGCCTTTTTTGGTGGCTTCTTCTTTGCTGCGGCCCAACACCTTGATCTGCGCGATGGTCAGGTTTTCGGTGATGGTCAGGTGCGGGAACAGTTCGAAATGCTGGAACACCATGCCGACGCGCGAACGCAGTTTCGGCAGGTCGGTCTTCGGGTCGGCGATGGAGGTGCCATCGACCACCACGTCGCCTTTCTGGAACGGTTCCAGGGCGTTGACGCATTTGATCAGGGTGGATTTACCGGAGCCGGACGGCCCGCACACCACAATCACTTCGCCTTTTTTGACCTCGGTGCTGCAATCAGTCAGTACCTGGAAGTCGCCATACCACTTGTTGACGTTCTTGATAGAAATCATACGGCAAACCTTTTTTGCAGTTGCTTGACCAGCCGCGAGGCGGCAAAGCTGATTGTGAAGTACACGAGACCTGCGATGATCAGGAACTCATTGGAGCGGCCGATGATGTCGCCACTGGCCCGCGAAGCATTGAGGAAGTCCACCAGGCCGACGGTGTAGACCAGCGAGGTGTCCTGAAACAGGATGATGCTTTGTTGCAGCAACAGCGGCGTCATCTTGCGAAACGCTTGCGGCAGGATGATCAGGCGCATCATCTGGCCGTAGCTCATGCCCAACGCCTGGGCTGCGCCCATCTGACCTTTGGGAATCGACTGCACACCGGCACGGACGATTTCGCAGAAGTACGCCGCTTCGAACATCATGAAGGCCACGATGCACGAGGTGAACGCGCCGATCGGCGTGTCTTCGCCGGTGATCCAGCGCAGCACGAACGGTACCGCCAGGTAGAACCAGGTGATCACCAGCAGCAGCGGGATCGAGCGGAAGTAGTTCACGTAGGTGCCGGCGATGTTCGACAGCAGTTTGCTGTGGGACAGACGCATCAACGCCAGGATAGTGCCCAGGATGAGCCCGCCAACGACGCCGAGCACCATCAGTTGCAGGGTCATGACCATGCCGTTCCACATGCCGGGGACGGCATGGACGATTCCACTGAAATCGAGGTCCATTATTTACCCCCCACAGAAATCAGGCCAGGCACCGCGACTTTCTTCTCGACCATGCGCATCAGCAACATCAGGCTCATGTTCAGGGTGAAGTAGATCAGGGTCGCCAGGGTGAAGGCTTCGAACAGGTTGGCAGAGAACTCGGCGGTCTGTTTGGTCTGCGCGAGCAGTTCCATCAGGCCGATCAGCGAGGCTACGGAGGAGTTCTTGAAAACGTTCAGGAATTCCGAGGTCAGCGGCGGAATGATGATCCGGTAGGCTTGGGGCAGCAGCACGTTCCAGTAGATTTGCGGCAGCTTGAAGCCCATGGCGCGGGCGGCCGATTCCTGGCCACGTGGCAACGCCTGGATGCCGGTGCGCACTTGCTCGCAGACTCGGGCGGCGGTGAACAGGCCCAGGCACACGACAACGCTCAGGTAGGCCGAGGTGGTCGGGTTGAGGTCCTGTTTGTACCACTGTTGCAGGTTCTCGGGCAGCAGGTCGGGCACCAGGAAGTACCAGATGAACAGCTGAACCAGCAGCGGCACGTTACGGAACAGTTCCACGTAGCAGGTGGCGATGCCCGACACCACGCGGTTCGGCACCGTGCGCATGACGCCGAGCACGGAGCCCAGCAGCAACGCGACGATCCAGGCCACGACGGCGATGGCGATGGTCCAGCCCAAACCTGTGGCGTACCAGTCGAGATAGGTCTCGCTGCCCACGCCGGTGGACTTGAAGAACACGCCCCAATCCCAGTTGTAATTCATTAGGGTCTCCCCTCAGATCGATCGATGTACAAGTGCCCGCCTGGGGAAGCTCCGTTCCCTTCTGACCTCGACGGTCAGGCACACGCGATCGGCTCGACAACCACCGGTTCGAGTGTTTCCAAAAAGTGCCAGCAGGTAGTGACAGCCTCCCGAAAGGGCGCGGGCCCTGTCAGGAGGTAAGGTTAGTCAGAAATCAGGATTTCTTTTCGTCAGCCGCTTTGTCGGTCGGATTGGCGATCAGGGCCTTGAGCTCGTCGCTCATCGGGAACATCAGGTTCAGGCCTTTTGGCGGGATTGGCTGCATGAACCACTTTTCGTAGATCTTGTTGATCTCGCCGGACTTGTAGGTCGCGACAATGGCGTCATCCACAGCTTTCTTGAACGGCTCGTCGCCCTTGCGGACCATGCAACCGTAGATTTCGTAGGACTGTGCAGTACCGGTCACGGCCCAGTCGGTCGGCTTCTTGGCCTTGGCCATTTCACCGGCCAGCAGCGCGTCGTCCATCATGAACGCGACAGCGCGGCCCGATTCCAGCATCTGGAAGGATTCGCCGTGGTCCTTGGCGGAGATAACGTTCATGCCCATCTGCTTGTCGGCGTTCATCGACTTCAGAATACGCTCGGACGTGGTGCCGGCGGTGGTCACGACGTTCTTGCCTTTGAGGTCAGCGAAGTCTTTGTAGGTCGAGTCTTTTTTCGACAGCAGCTTGGTGCCGATTTCAAAGATGCCAACGGAGAAGTCAACTTGTTGCTGACGCTCGACGTTGTTGGTGGTGGAGCCGCACTCGACGTCCACAGTGCCGTTCTGCACCAGTGGGATACGGGTTTGCGAGGTGACCAGGTTGTACTTGACCTTCAGGTTCGGCATGTCCAGGTCTTTTTTGATGGCTTCGACGATTTTCAGCTGAATATCGTGGGAGTAGCCGACCGGTACGCCGGAAGCGTCTGCAATGTAGGAAAACGGAATAGAAGCGTCGCGATGCCCCAGAGTAATGGTGCCGGACTCTTTGATCTTCTTCAGGGTGCCGGTGAGTTCGGCGGCGAAAACTGGCATGCTGATCAGTGCGGCAGCAATGGCTGCGCCCAGGATATGGGGAACGATACGCATCAAATTTTCCTCAACATTGTTTTTATATGGAGCCAGTTCATCGGCCCTTATGTACTGCGGAATGCCTTGACGGCTCCTGAAGTGTTGGTACATCAGACATTCGTCCCAGAGTGTAGAGCATGACTCGTGCCAGGCCAGGTTGCTTCAATCAAGATATTGATTTTAAAAGAAATTAAATATTTATGGCGTTGGTTTTCAAGGCGGATTATCCGGTTTACCGAATCGACCGAAGAGTCGCGTTCGGAAAACCGAATACAATCCCCCGGTCACCGAATACCCTGTGGGAGCGAGCTTGCTCGCGATGAGGTCGGCACATCCAGCATTGAGGTTGCCTGACACACCGCTATCGCGAGCAAGCTCGCTCCCACAGTGGATTTGTGATGTGCATCAGAATGCAAAAAGCCCCTGAATCGTGAGATTCAGGGGCTTTCGTTGAATCGGATTACCGATCAGGCTGCTTCGATCTTGCTGCGGTTCTGTTCGACCTTGCTCAGGTAGTCCGCCAGCTTCTGCTGTTCGTCCGGGGTGGTGAACAAACCCAGTTTGCTACGACGCCAAAGAATGTCGTGCGCGGTGGTTGCCCATTCTTCGCTGCACAGGTAATCGACTTCGCGGGTGTAGAGACCGCCACCCAGGTGTTCGCCCATGTCGTTCAGGCTCTGCACACCTTCGAGCATGCGCCAGGTGCGGCTGCCGTAGGTGGTGGCCCAGCGCCGGGCGATTTCCGTCGGCAGCCAGTCGAACTTGTCGCGAATCAACGCACTCAACGCCTGCGGCGTGGTCATGTCTTCACCGCCCGGCAGGGTCGCCTGAGCGGTCCAGCTTGGCTTGATGCCCTTGAAGTACGGTGCCAGCTGCGCCATGGCCGACTCGGCCAGCTTGCGGTAGGTGGTCAGCTTGCCACCGAACACCGACAGCAGCGGGGCTTCTTCAGCGCTGCCGGACAGCGCCAGGGTGTAATCGCGGGTCACGGCCGAAGGATTGTCGGATTCGTCGTTGCACAGCGGACGAACACCGGAATAGCTGTGCAAGATGTCGCTACGGCTGACTTGTTTCTTGAAGTGCGCGTTGACCACCTTGAGCAGGTAGTCGGTCTCGCCTTCGGTGATGGCGACTTTCGCCGGATCGCCGGTGTACTCGCGGTCCGTGGTGCCGATCAGGGTGAATTGATTGAGGTACGGAATGGTGAACACGATGCGCTGGTCTTCGTTCTGCAAGATGTGCGCGTGTTCGCCTTCGTACAGTTTCGGCACGATCAGGTGGCTGCCCTGAATCAGACGTATGCCGTAAGGCGATTCCATCTTCAGGTCATCGCGAATGAATTTGGCGACCCATGGGCCGGCGGCGTTCACCAGCGCCTTGGCGCGGATCGAGAACAGGCTGCCATCGGCGCGTTCCAGGTTCAGCTCCCACAGGCCTTTGCTACGACGGGCGCTGACGCAGCGGGTCTGGGTGTGGACATGGGCACCTTTTTCGCGGGCGGCCATGGCGTTCAATACCACCAGGCGGGCGTCGTCGACCCAGCAGTCGGAGTATTCGAAGCCTTTGGTGATTTCGCTTTTCAGCACGCTGTCGGCACCGAACTTCAGGCTTTTGGAGCCGGCGAGCTTTTCCCGCTTGCCAAGATTGTCATAGAGGAACAGGCCGGCGCGAATCATCCATGCCGGACGCAGGTGCGGGCGATGCGGCAGCACGAAACGCATCTGCTTGACGATGTGCGGGGCTTTGGCCAGCAGCACTTCACGCTCGGCCAGGGCTTCACGCACCAGGCGGAATTCGTAATGTTCGAGGTAGCGCAGGCCGCCGTGGATCAGCTTGCTGCTGGCGGACGAGGTGTGACTGGCCAGATCGTCTTTTTCGCAAAGGAACACCGAAAGACCGCGGCCGGCGGCATCCGCTGCAATCCCCACACCGTTAATCCCACCGCCAATGACAGCGATATCGTAGACCTCGGCAAGAGGAGGCATAGGCAAGGTTGAAGTGGGCATCGGCTGGCCTCGGTCATTCTTTTGGTATTTGAATTCGAACATTAATGTTCATTTGCGAAAATGGTAACGCATAAAGCCGGGTGCGACCAGTCGACTCCGATTGAAAATACTGATCGAAGGGAGAGGAAAGGAAAATTTTCGAACATTCAGGCCCTCGGTAGGGCGCGGAAGGTGCGGTGAATGGGCGGCCGTATTCGCGAGCAAGCTCGCTCCCACAGGGATTGCGCGGACCCTGTGGGAGCGAGCTTGCTCGCGATGGCGTCGGTATAGGCGGCGAAAATCTCGGGGGAGGAGTTAAACCACTTCCAGCCGAATCTTGTGCTGACTCAGCAGTTGCGCCAATGCCGGCACTGGCGCGTGGTCGGTCACCAGGCAGTCGATCAGGCTGATCGGTCCCAGGCGGACCATGGCGTTGCGGCCGAACTTGCTGGAGTCTGCCGCCAGCAAGACTTGCCGGGCATTGGCGATGATCGCCTGGGAGACCCGCACTTCCTGGTAGTCGAAGTCGAGCAGGCTGCCGTCTTCATCGATACCGCTGATGCCGACCAGTGCGAAGTCGACCTTGAACTGGTTGATGAAGTCGACGCAGGCTTGACCCACCACGCCGCCATCACGGCGTACGTTGCCACCGGCCAGCAGGACTTCGAAGTCATCCTTGGCGCTGAGGATCGAGGCAACGTGCAGGTTGTTGGTGATCACCTTGAGCTGGCTGTGATTGAGCAGCGCCCGGGCGATGGATTCGGTGGTAGTACCGATGTTGATGAACAGCGAGGCGTGATCGGGGATCTGTGCGGCGATCGCTTCGGCGATGCGCTGTTTTTCATCGCGCATCTGATCGGCGCGCATGGCGTAGGCGGTGTTTTCGACACTTGAATCGTAAGCTGCGCCGCCATGATAGCGACGCAACAAATTCACTTCCGCCAATTGGTTGATATCGCGGCGGATGGTCTGCGGTGTAACGACGAACAGCTGAGCCATTTCCTCGATACTGACGTAACCGCGTTCGCGGACCAGTTCGAGGATTTGCTGCTGACGGGGAGGCAGATTCATGGGGCTTCCTTTGGGCTGCCGTGCAAAATTTGCCCATGATGCCGTACGAATCTGCTCCCTACCAGTTACATACCGATACGAATCCGCTACTTGGCTTATTCAGCGCCTTCGTGTGGTTCCCAGTCACGGGTGCGGCTGACCGCTTTTTTCCAGCCAGCGTAGAGTTTTTCCTTCGCGGCTTCATCCAGTTGTGGATCGAACTCGCGCTCGATCACTGCCTTGCCGCGCAGTTCATCCAGGCTGCCCCAGAAACCGCAGGCCAGGCCGGCCAGATAGGCAGCGCCGAGTGCGGTGGTTTCACGCATTTGCGGGCGTTCGACCTTGGTGCCGAGGATGTCGGCCTGGAATTGCATCAGGAAGTTGTTCGCGACCGCTCCGCCGTCTACGCGCAGGGCCTTGAGGCGTTCGCCGGAGTCCTGTTGCATGGCGTCGAGTACGTCGCGGGTCTGGTAGGCAATCGACTCCAGTGCTGCACGAATGATGTGATCCACGCGTACACCACGAGTCAGACCGAACAGCGCACCACGGGCATACGGATCCCAGTACGGAGCGCCGAGGCCGGTGAAGGCGGGCACCAGGTACACGCCGTTGCTGTCCTTGACCTTGTTGGCGAAGTATTCGGTGTCGTGGGCGTCGTTGATGATCTTCAGCTCGTCACGCAGCCACTGAACGGTGGAACCGCCATTGAATACCGCGCCTTCCAGTGCATAGGCGACTTCGCCGCGTGGGCCGCAGGCGATGGTGGTGAGCATGCCGTGCCTGGATTTCACGGCTTTGTCGCCGGTGTTCATCAGCAGGAAACAGCCGGTGCCGTAGGTGTTTTTCGCCTGGCCCGGTTCAACGCACATCTGGCCGAACAGTGCGGCTTGTTGGTCGCCAGCGATGCCGCCAATGGCGATGCCGCTCTTGGTATAGCCATAGATTTCCGACGACGACTTGACCTCCGGGAGCATCTCGCGCGGGATGTCCAGCACCTCGAGCATCTTCGCGTCCCACTCCAGAGTGTGGATGTTGAAGAGCATGGTGCGCGAGGCGTTGGTGTAGTCGGTGACGTGGGTCTTGCCGCCGGTAAATTTCCAGATCAGCCAGCTGTCGACGGTGCCGAACAGCAGCTCACCTTTGCGTGCGCGTTCGCGGCTACCTTCAACGTTGTCGAGGATCCACTTGAGTTTTGTGCCGGAGAAGTACGGGTCGGTGACCAAGCCAGTGGTGTCGCTGATGTACTGCTCGTGGCCATCGCGTTTGAGCTGCTGGCAGATCTCGGTGCTGCGGCGGCACTGCCAGACGATTGCGTTGTAGATCGGCCGGCCGGTGGTCTTGTCCCAGACCACAGTGGTTTCACGCTGGTTGGTGATGCCGATGGCCGCCACCTGATCGTGATGCAGGCCGGCTTGCGCCAGGGCCTCGACCATCACGGCGCTTTGGGTGGCGAAGATTTCCATCGGGTCGTGTTCGACCCAACCGGCTTGTGGGTAATGCTGGGCGAATTCGCGTTGTGCAGTGCAGACCACGTTGGCGTCACGGTCGAAAATGATCGCCCGGGAGCTGGTCGTACCCTGATCGAGGGCAATGATGTAGTTCTTATTCTGAATGTCGGTCATGTCGATTGCCTTGGACGAAATAAGGGAGTGAGCTGGGGCGCGAGATCGGTGTTGGGCAGGACCTCGCGCCGACGGTTTCAAGAAATTCGAGCTTTGCCGTCAATGGCCTGTTCTGCATCCTTTGTAGCAATTACGGGGCTTGGCAGGTGACGGGCAATCAGCCCGCGATAAGCTGCCGCACCGAGGCAGGCACCGACGATCGGTGCAAAAACCGGAATCAGGAAGTACGGAATATCACGTCCGCCAGTGAAGGAAATTTCACCCCACCCAGCGAAGAAAGTCATCAGTTTAGGGCCGAAGTCCCGCGCCGGGTTCATCGCAAAACCGGTCAGCGGACCCATCGAGCTACCAATGACGGCGATCAGCAGGCCGATCAACAGCGGCGCCAGTGGACCCTTTGGCAGACCATTGTTGTCGTCGGTCAGGGACATGATCACACCCATCAGGATGGCGGTGATGATGACCTCGACCAGAAACGCCTGGCCCGTCGACAGGGCAGGGTTCGGGAAGGTCGAGAACACAGAGGCCAGTTCGAGGCTGGCTTGTGTGCCGCGAACCATCTGGTGAGTTTGTTCGAAATCGAAGAACAGGTTGCTGTAAAGCGTGTAAACCAACAACGCTGCGCAGAAGGCGCCGGCGACCTGGGAGAAGATGTAGAGCGGTAGTTTACGCTTTTCGAAATCGGCGAAAATGCACAGCGCGATGCTGACGGCCGGGTTCAGGTGAGCGCCGGAAACGCCCGCGGTCAGGTAGATCGCCATGCTGACGCCGATCCCCCAGATGATGCTGATTTCCCATAGGCCAAAGCTGGCACCCGCGACTTTGAGCGCGGCAACACAGCCAGTACCAAAAAAAATCAATAAGGCAGTACCCAGGAACTCGGCCATGCATTGGCTCGAGAGCGATGGTTGTTGTAGAGCAGTTGTCATTGGAAACATCCTTTTTTGTTGTTGTTGGGCGCTTTATTCGAAAGGGTTCGAGCGCGATGTTCACCGAGGCAGGATCCCCATCCTGATCTCGGCTTACTGCCGGGTGCTGCGTAGAAATGTTCGCACATTATTCAGATTCGAAAAAATATAGACAAGAAACGCTGATGTCAAAGGTCGAAAGTGAACCGTTGGTCATATTTAAACTATTAGTTAGGTGGATGATCATTTTGGTGGCCTTGGGGCGTCGCTGGATTTTCTCCTGTGTTTGCCTGTCATTTGGGGATATAGGCCCGGTAATAGAGCCTTTTGCTCCGTGATGACCTAGAATCCAGCGCAGTATTTTTCTTCTATCGCCAGGCTTGGAGCTGCCATGACCCCCGCATTGGATCTGTTGAAAAAAGTTCGTGCCGAACATCGCGTGCACAGTTATGAACATGATCCGAAGGCAGCATCCTACGGTTTGGAGGCCGCGGAAAAGCTCGGGCTGGATCCGGCGCAGGTGTTCAAGACGCTGTTGGCTGCGAGTGAGAAGGGAGAGTTGTTGGTGGCCGTCGTGCCGGTCGTCGGAAGCCTGGACTTGAAGGCGCTGGCGCATGCTGCCGGGGTGAAAAAAGTCGAAATGGCTGATCCCGCCGCAGCGCAACGGGCGACCGGTTACTTGCTGGGCGGCATCAGTCCATTGGGGCAAAAGAAGCGTTTGCGCACCTTTATCGATAACAGCGCTCAGCCTTTCGCGAGTATCTACGTCAGTGCTGGCCGGCGTGGTCTTGAGGTCGAATTGGCGGCGACGGTGTTGGCCGAGCATACCCAGGCCAAATTCGCCGATATCGGTCGAGCCTGACTGTCTCGCTGTATGGTGAAAATCGGCGGGGTCTGTCTCTGTCAGGCGCGCGGTGACTAATGCATCCTCGTCCTCACCTACAACAAGGAGAGTACCCATGCAGCTTGCGTTTCATCAGGTCGACGCGTTCAGCGACCAACCGTTCAGTGGCAATCCGGCAATGGTCTATCGGCTCGACGCCTGGCTCGCCGATGAGCTGATGCAAAAAATCGCCGCTGAACACAATCTCGCTGAAACCGCCTTTGTGGTGCGTGAGGCGCAAGGCTGGCATATCCGCTGGTTCACGCCGACCACCGAGGTGCCGTTGTGCGGTCATGCGACGTTGGCCAGCGCTTATGTGTTGTTCGAGGTCTATAAAGAACCGGTTGAACGGTTGGACTTCATCAGCAAGTCGGGCCCTTTGAGTGTGAGTCGGGAAGGCGAACGGTTATGGCTGAATTTTCCAGCGATCGAACCGGGCGAAGTGGGCGTGACCCTCGATGTGGAGCGGGCGCTGGGTGTGCAGGCGGTTGAAGTGCTGGGTTCCAAGGAATTGTTCGTGGTGCTGGAGTCGGAGCAGGCGGTGCTCGATTGCCGGCCGGACATGGTCGCGCTGGCGAAGCTGCCTTGGCTTGGCGCAATCATTACGGCGCGCGGAACGCGGCATGATTTCGTCTCGCGCTACTTCGCGCCGGCCATCGGTATCAACGAGGACCCGGTCACCGGTTCGACTCATTGCAGTCTGATTCCGTACTGGTCGCAGCGTTTGGACAAATCCAGTCTGACGGCGTATCAGTGTTCGGCGCGGGGAGGGGAGTTGTTCTGCCGTTTTGAAGGGGATCGGGTGAAAATCGGTGGTCATGCGACGCTGGTGGCCAGCGGGACGCTGATGTTGGGATAGAACCCATAAAGATCGCAGCCTTCGGCAGCTCCTACGGGTGTACATCGTCTCTGTAGGAGCTGCCGCAGGCTGCGATCTTTTTGCATTGCTTCAATGCGCAGTGCTGTACCGACGAACCCCGGATTCTACAACCGGAATATGCGCCGCCGTGCTGCCGGATGCCTGGAACAGCACCAGGTGTTCGGCGGCTACGCGAATTCCGACATCGGCGCCGACCAAGTGATTCGCATGGCTCGGGAAGATCGATTCCAGTTGGCTGCCGGTCGGTAGCTGCAAGCGATACAAAGTCGATGCACCCAGAAAGGTCTTGCCAACGATCTGTGCCTTCAGTGGGCTGCCGGGCGCGTAAACAATGTCGTCCGGACGCAGCAATACATCCACTGCGCCACCTGTAGGCCAGGTATAGGTGCGATTACCGCGCAGCACGCCCAGTTCGGTCTGCACCGATTCCGGGGTCTGCAGTTGGCCGCGAATGAAATAACCCTGACCGATAAAGCTCGCCACAAACGGTGTTTGCGGTTCGTGGTACAGGTTGTAAGGCGTGTCCCACTGCTCCAGGCGACCTTCCTTGAACACACCGACCTGATCGCTGACGGCAAAGGCTTCTTCCTGGTCGTGAGTCACCAGAATCGCGCTGGTGCCACGCGCCTTGAGAATGTCCCGGACTTCATGGCTGAGCTTGCGGCGTAATTCGCCATCGAGGTTGGAGAACGGCTCGTCGAGCAGCAGCAGTTGCGGTTCCGGTGCCAATGCCCGGGCCAGCGCGACACGCTGTTGCTGTCCGCCGGAGAGTTCGTGGGGGAAGCGCTTGCCGAGGTTTTTCAGGTTGACCAGTTCAAGCATCTCTTCGGTGACCCGATCTTTCTGTGGATGCTTGCGAATGCCAAAGGCAATGTTCTCGGCCACACTCAGGTGCGGGAACAGCGCGTAGTCCTGGAACACCATGCCGATCCGGCGTTTCTCTGGCGCGAGGGTGAAACCGGCGCTGGAGATGGTTTCACCGGCCAGCTGGATTTCCCCTTCGTGAACCGGTTCAAAGCCTGCAATCGCACGCAGGGTGGTGGTCTTGCCGCAGCCGGACGAGCCGAGCAGGCAGCCGATGTCACCGGCATTGAGGTGCAGGTTGAGGTGCTGGACAACTCGCTGGTCTTGATAGCCGCAGGCCAGATTGCGCAGGTTCAGCAGCAATGAATGACTCATGCGTGGTGGTATGCAGGCTCAACGAGAAGCTCGAGCAGGGCCTTTTGCGCATGCAGACGGTTCTCGGCCTGATCCCAGGCGACCGAGCGCGGGTCATCGAGCAGGTCGAGGCTGATTTCTTCACCGCGGTGGGCGGGCAGGCAGTGCATGAACAGTACGTCCTTGGCGGCCAGATCGAGCAAGGCGCGATTGACCTGGAATGGCGCGAACAGTTTGAGGCGCTTGGCAGTTTCCTCTTCCTGGCCCATGGAGGTCCAGACGTCGGTGCTGACCAGATGAGCGCCGAGCACCGCATCCCGAGGATCACGGACGATGGTCACCCGATCGCCGGCCTTGGTCACGAACTCAGGGTTCGGCTCATAGCCTTCAGGGCAGGCGATGCGCAACTGGAAGTCGAACTGGATGGCGGCTTCTATATAGCTGTTGCACATGTTGTTGCCGTCGCCGATCCAGGCCACGGTCTTGCCCTGAATCGAACCGCGATGTTCGAGAAAGGTTTGCATGTCGGCCAGCAACTGGCACGGGTGCAGGTCATCGGACAGGCCGTTGATCACTGGCACGCGGGAGTTGGCGGCGAATTCGGTCAGGGTGCTGTGGGCAAAGGTACGGATCATCACCGCATCGAGCATGCGCGACATGACGATGGCGCAGTCGCCGATCGGTTCGCCACGACCCAGTTGGGTGTCACGGGGCGACAGGAAAATCGCCTGGCCACCAAGCTGGATCATGCCGGCTTCAAATGACAGCCGGGTGCGCGTCGAGGATTTCTCGAAGATCATCCCGAGCACACGGTTTTTCAATGGCTCGAACAGTACGCCGCGGTTACGCAGGTCTTTGAGCTCAATGCCTCGACGGATCACGCTGACCAGCTCTTCGGGCGTGCAATCCATCAGGGAGAGAAAGTGCCTTGCGCTCATCATTGACTACCTTTTTGCAACAGACCGCAGATACTCAAAGCCTTGTTTAACTGAAAACGGGCGAGACCTGCGGCGTAAGCCGCACGGGGCGACGAAATAGGGGAAGGCGCGATCTTATAATTAAATGTCGCGTCTTACCAATAGGGCTACGGTTTTTAGGGGATTTCAGAGGGGCTACGGGATAACCGCAGTAGCGCTTTTGAAGCCTGTTTCCTGACAGCAGCAACCCCTTTGTACACTGCCCTCGCGGGCCTTGGCAATCAAGCGGGGCGGGCAAAGTGCAGTATCAGTCGGTTTCTAACCTGTCGGCCAGGGTGTTTGCAGGCAGGATCCAGACAGCCTTTGCGTGAAACATTTGCTAATGCAAAGTGCTGGGTTATAACTAAGTCACGAGCGACACAGGAAGCCTTTGGAATGGAATCGAAAGAACAGCAATTGTTGGAGCTACTCGGGCTCACGGCGCGCTCCCTGACCCACCTGACCGCTTCCATGACCTCAATGTCCTTTGAGTTGCTGCGCAGCGAGGACGAAGTGACCAAGGCTGCGGGTCGACGGATGATCGACCGCATGGCCACCGTCAGTGCCGGGCTCGACGAGCACTGGCGCCTGATCGGCGAGCTCACGGGTGTGCACATTGCCCAGGAGCAGATCGAAACCATTCAGGACATCCAGCTGCAAGCGCCGCCCAGGCTTCCGCAGGGCTGATATCGGCGGGCCTGATGGCCCTCGATTCACAAGACGAACGTCGCTGGCGCAGCGCTCAGTCACGGCCCATAGTTTTGTTCCCGCAACCTGATGCCGGTTGCCTCGAATAAAACAGAGAATGGCCATGACCAAGACTCTTCATCACCGTGCCTGCCACCTGTGTGAAGCCATTTGCGGCTTGACCATCGAAACCACCGCAACCGACGACGCTGGCGTGCAAATCACCTCGATCAAGGGTGATCCGCAGGACAGCTTCAGTCGCGGTCATATCTGCCCCAAAGCGGTGGCGCTGCAAGATATCCAGAACGACCCCGACCGCCTGCGACAGCCGATGCTGCGGATCGGCAGCGAATGGCAAGCGATTGCCTGGGACGAAGCGTTTGCACTGGTGGCTGAGCGCCTGTCGGCGATTCAGGAGCGCCATGGCCAGAACGCCGTCGCGGTTTATCAGGGCAATCCCAGCGTGCACAACTATGGGTTGATGACCCACAGCAATTACTTCCTTGGCCTACTCAAGACCCGCAACCGTTTCTCGGCGACCTCGGTCGATCAATTGCCTCACCATCTCACCAGTCATTTGATGTATGGCCATGGTTTGCTGCTGCCGATTCCGGACATCGATCACACCGATTTCATGCTGATCCTGGGCGGCAATCCGCTGGCCTCCAACGGCAGCATCATGACCGTGCCGGATGTCGAAAAGCGCTTGAAAGCGATTCAGGCCCGAGGCGGCAAAGTGGTGGTGGTCGATCCGCGTCGCAGCGAGACGGCAGCGATTGCCGATCAGCATGTGTTCGTCCGTCCGGGCGGTGATGCGGCGCTGTTATTCGGCTTGCTCAATACGTTGTTCGCTGAAGGTCTGACCCGCGAGAGTCATTTGCCAGTAGACGGGCTGGAAGAGGTTCGCCAGGCCGTCGCATCCTTTAACGCTGAGGCCATGAGCCCGCTGTGTGCCGTGCCGGCCGAGCAAATTCGTCAGCTGGCACGAGACTTCGCCAGCGCGAAGACCGCCGTGTGTTATGGCCGTATGGGTGTTTCGACCCAGGCGTTCGGCACCTTGTGTCATTGGCTGGTGCAGCTGATCAATCTGGTCACCGGCAATCTTGATCGGGTGGGCGGCGCGCTGTGCACCGAGCCTGCGGTTGACCTGGTGGCGTCCACCTCGGGCGGGCATTTCAATCTCTGGCAAAGTCGAGTATCTGGTCGTCCGGAATACGCCGGTGAGTTGCCGGTGTCGGCGCTGGCCGAAGAGATGCTCACCGAAGGCGAAGGGCAGGTGCGGGCATTGATCACCGTGGCCGGTAATCCGGTGTTGTCGACGCCTAATGGCCGGCAGCTGGAGCAGGCGCTGGACGGGCTGGAATTCATGCTCAGCATCGACCTGTATATCAACGAGACCACGCGTTACGCCGACCTGATTCTGCCGTCGACTTCGGCGTTGGAAAACGATCACTACGACACCACGTTCAATATGTTCGCGGTGCGCAACGTCAGCCGTTTCAATCGGGCAATCCTGCCCAAGCCCGAAGGCGCGCTGCACGATTGGGAAATTTTCGTCGGCCTGGCCCAGGCCTTTGCCGCGAAAACCGGCAAAGAGCTGAAGCCGACGATGACCCCGGCGAAGATGATCGACCTCGGTTTGCGAGCCGGGCGCTATGGTGATGCGTCGCCGCACAAGCTGTCGGTGGCGAACTTGTTCGATCATCCTCATGGGGTCGACCTTGGCGCTCTCCAGGCAAACCTGGCACCGCGTCTGAAAACCGCCAACCAGCGCGTGCAGGCGGCGCCACCGGAGATCCTGGCTGACCTGGCGCGATTTGCCGCGTTGCAAGCGCCGCCTGCCGATGAACTGTTGATGATCGGTCGTCGCCATGTGCGCAGCAATAACTCATGGATGCACAACTATCACCGTCTGGTGAAAGGCAAGCCGCGTCATCAGTTGCTGATGCACCCGGACGACCTCTCCAGTCGCGGGCTCAGCGATGGGCAACGGGTGCGGGTCAGCTCGCGGGTCGGGGTGATCGAAGTCGAGGTGCTGAGCAGCGTCGAGATGATGAAAGGCGTGGTCAGCCTGCCGCACGGTTGGGGCCATGCCCGGCCAGGCGTGCAGATGACCATTGCCATGGGGCAGCCGGGCTCCAGTGCCAACGATCTGACCGATGAGCGCCAGCTCGATGAGTTGTCCGGAAATGCGGCGCTCAATGGTGTTCCGGTGACTGTTGCGGCGGCGTAAGCATGTCTGTCGGGGAGACCGAGCATGGCGCTCGGCTTTCCGTTACAATGCGTCACCGTGCCGACAACTGAGTCGGAAAGTTCAGCCGAGGTGCTCCATGGATATCATTGAAACTATTAAAGAGCAGATTGCTAACAACACCATTCTGCTTTACATGAAAGGCTCGCCGAATGCCCCACAGTGTGGCTTCTCCGCGAAAGCCGCTCAGGCCGTCATGGGCTGTGGTGAGAAGTTCGCTTACGTGGACATCCTGCAGAACCCTGAGATCCGTGCCAACCTGCCAAAGTACGCCAACTGGCCAACCTTCCCGCAACTGTGGGTCGGTGGTGAGCTGGTCGGTGGTAGCGACATCATGACTGAAATGGCCGCTGACGGTTCGTTGCAGGCCACGATCAAAGCGGCTGTCGAAAAAGCCGCTGCTGCCAAGACCGAAGCCTGATCCCGGCAGGCTCCTTGCAGGAGCTGCCGAAGGCTGCGATCTGTTGATCTACACGATGTAAAAAAGCCCCGCATCTAGTCAGAGAGCGGGGCTTTTTATTGGGTTCGGAAGTTATGGCGGCGCTGCCAACAAGATCGCAGCCTATGGCAGCTCCTACTCGCCCATCTGCGATTGCAGATAGTTCTCAAGGCCGACTTTATCGATCAGGCTCAGTTGAGTTTCCAGCCAGTCGATATGTTCTTCTTCGGATTCGAGAATATCTTCGAGCAGTTCACGGCTGCCGAAGTCACCGACGGTTTCACAGTGAGCGATAGCGACTTTGAGGTCGGCATGGCCAGTGCGCTCGATAAGCAGGTCGCACTCAAGCATTTCCTTGGTGTGCTCGCCGATGTGCAGCTTGCCCAGGTCCTGGACATTCGGCAGGCCTTCGAGAAACAGGATGCGCTTGATCAGCTTGTCCGCGTGTTTCATCTCGTCGATGGATTCGTGGTACTCGTGCTTGCCGAGCTTGTTCAGGCCCCAGTCTTCATACATGCGGGCATGCAGGAAGTACTGATTGATCGCGACCAGCTCATTGGCAAGAATCTTGTTGAGGTGCTGGATGACTGTGATGTCGCCTTTCATGTGGGGTCCTGCCCTTTAATTACCCTATAGATGGCGAAGTTTGAGCTTGGTAGTTGTTAGTGTCAAACCTAAGTTATTGAATACTATATGAAAATTAATCGAAATAAGAATGTTTGTGTTCCGCATCCTAACGCTAAGCGATTGAATTACGGGCATAAAAAAACCGGACATTAAGTCCGGCTCTTTAGAATATTTTATTTACGCTGCCGAAAATTCTACAGGGTAGGGGATCGCCGCCTGGCTCAATTGCAATTCGGCCAGGGTTTCACGGACCATTTGCTTGGCAAGGCAGGCGCATTTGCCGCATTGGCTGGCAACGCCGGTGGCTTGGCGTACCTCGCGGTAGCTGCAGCAACCTTCATAGATCGCATCGCGGATTTTTCCGTCGGTGACGCCAGTGCAGAGGCAGACATACATAAAGTGAGAACCGTCGTGGGTTATGGCTCAATTGCGACGGATCTTAATGTTAACGAGAATGATTGTCAAAGTTGTTTCTACACGCTTTGCGCCAGAGCAGCGACTGCCTGACGAACGGCATGACACGGCTCGGGATCGTGTCATTAAATCTGCGCCGAGGTTTTTGATGCTGTTGTAAAAAGCGCTAAGGACTGGTCAAAAACGCGGTGTATGATGGCCGGTCCTTGCGAAGGGTACTCGATTCATGAGTCTGTCGTTTATCTGCGACAGACTGGATCGATACCGTTCTTCACGCCACCACACCAGGAGATATCCAATGAGCGTACTCGTAGGCAAACAAGCCCCTGACTTCACCGTACCGGCCGTACTCGGCAATGGCGAAATCGTTGACAGCTTCACCCTGTCCTCGGCCATCAAAGGCAAATACGGCCTGGTGTTTTTCTACCCACTGGATTTCACCTTCGTCTGCCCGTCCGAGCTGATCGCTCTGGACCACCGCATGGCTGACTTCAAGGCTCGCAACGTTGAAGTGATCGCTGTTTCGATCGACTCGCACTTCACCCACAACGCCTGGCGCAACACCCCGATCAATGCCGGCGGCATCGGTCAGGTTCAGTACATCATGGCTGCTGACATGAAGCATGACATCGCCAAGGCCTACGACGTTGAGTCCGAAGGCGGCGTGGCTTTCCGTGGCGCATTCCTGATCGACGACAAAGGGGTTGTTCGCTCGCAGATCGTCAACGACCTGCCACTGGGCCGTAACATGGAAGAGCTGATTCGTCTGGTCGACGCCCTGCAATTCCACGAAGAGCACGGCGAAGTTTGCCCAGCCAACTGGAAAAAAGGCGACAAGGGCATGACTGCTTCGCCAGAAGGCGTTGCGGCTTACCTGACCGAGAACGCTGGCAAGCTGTAAGCCACGCGTCAGGCATAAAAAACCGGCCGCTGAGGCCGGTTTTTTTATGGGCGGGATAAATCCAGCGACTGAATCAGTCGTTGAAATCTTCCCAGCCGCCCATTTGCTTCCAGCGATTGACGATGCCGCAGAACAGATCGGCAGTCTTCTCGGTGTCGTAGCGTGCCGAGTGAGCCTCGCGACCGTCGAAGTCGATGTCGGCAGCCTGGCATGCCTTGGCCAGGACCGTTTGACCGTAAGCCAGGCCGGCCAGTGTCGCAGTGTCGAAGCTGGAGAACGGGTGAAACGGATTGCGCTTCATGTCCAGGCGCGCGACGGCGGCATTGAGGAAGCCCAGGTCGAAGCTGCTGTTGTGGCCGACCAGGATCGCCCGCTTGCAGCCGTTGGCCTTCAGCGCCTTGCGCACGCCACGGAAGATGTCGGTCAGAGCCGTCTCTTCACTCACGGCCATGCGCAGTGGGTGATCGAGCTTGATCCCGGTGAACTCCAGCGCGGCGGCTTCGACGTTGGCGCCTTCGAACGGTTCTACACGGAAGAAGTAGGTGTGATCAGGGAACACAAAACCTTTTTCGTCCATGCTGATGGTCGTGGCGGCAATTTCCAGCAAGGCGTCAGTGGCACAGTTGAAACCACCGGTTTCAACGTCGACGACGACTGGCAGATATCCACGGAACCTGGCTGCCATCGGGTGGCGTGAACCACCGCCACCTGAACCTTCCTGTTCGTCGTCGAAATGGTCTTCACTCACGCGTGTTCCTCCAGCAGGCGCCAGCGCAGTTTTTCACCGGCGCGCAGCGGGATGACAGTCAGCTCGCCGAACGGCAGGCTGGTTGGGGCGGTCCATTCTTCGCGGACCAGGGTAATGCGATCGGTGTTCACCGGCAGGCCGTAGAAGCGTGGGCCGTTGAGGCTGGCGAAGGCTTCGAGCTTGTCCAGCGCATTGCGCTGTTCAAAGGCCTCGGCGTACAGCTCGATCGCTGCATAAGCGGTGTAGCAACCGGCACAGCCACACGCCGCTTCTTTGGCGTGCTGGGCGTGCGGGGCAGAGTCGGTGCCCAGGAAGAACTTCTCGCTGCCGCTGGTGGCGGCGTCAAGCAGGGCGACCTGGTGCGTATTGCGCTTGAGAATCGGCAGGCAATAGAAGTGCGGACGAATCCCGCCCACCAGCATGTGGTTGCGGTTATACAGCAGGTGGTGAGCGGTGATGGTTGCGCCAACATTGGCCGAAGCCTCGTTGACGAACTGCACGGCATCGCGGGTGGTGATGTGTTCGAACACCACTTTGAGCGTTGGGAATCGCTCCACGACCCGACGCATGTGCTCGTCGATGAAGATTTTTTCGCGGTCGAAGACATCAACGTCGCCACGGGTGATTTCACCGTGAATCAGCAAGAGCATCCCGACCTCGGCCATGGCCTCGATCGCAGGGAAGATCTTGTCGATGCTGGTAACACCAGAATCCGAGTTGGTGGTCGCGCCAGCCGGATACAGCTTGGCGGCATGAACGAAACCGCTGGCCTTGGCCGCGCGAATTTCGTCGGGTGTAGTCCGGTCGGTCAGGTAGAGCACCATCAACGGTTCGAAACGGCTGCCGGCCGGGCGCGCAGCGAGAATACGCTGGCGATAGGCGTCGGCTTCAGCGGCGTTGCGCACCGGTGGTACCAGGTTAGGCATGATGATGGCGCGACCAAAGGTGCGCGCGACATCCGCGACAGTATTGGGCAACACAGCACCATCGCGAAGATGAATATGCCAGTCGTCGGGACGCAGCAGGGTCAGGCGGTCGGACATTGGGGATTCCAGGCGGGTCAAACTCAAGCGAATGCTACCGGAAAAGACTCTTCCAGGCACTCGCTATCAAGTTTTGCAGCAAGCAACCGATATGACAAAGGTATGCCGTAATCATGTGTGTCGGTCTTTTTGTTGTAGAAGCCAGTGGAGCCTCCCGTGCGCCAGCGTTATTTAGCCTTGCTCAGCGTGTTTGCCAGCCTTCCTGCGATGGCGCTCACTTTCCAGACACGTCTGGAGAGCATCGTGTGGACGGTCGAAGGCGACAAGTTCGAATGTCGCCTGGCCCAGCCGATTACCGATTTCGGTTCGGGCGAGTTCGTGCGACGCGCAGGCGAGCAGGCAACCTTTCGTCTGAAGACCTACAACCCAATGATTGCAGGCGGTTCGGCGACGTTGCTGGCCGCCGCGGCGCCTTGGCAACCGGGGCGCGGGGATATCAATCTGGGTTCGGTCAAAGTCGGCAGCGGTGATGTGCTGTTCTACAGTTCGCAGCTCCAGGCCGGACGCCTTATCGGCGGATTGATGGATGGTCGCAGTCCGCTGATTCGTCATTATTCGCGCGATGGCGGTGTGTCGGAAGTCCGTTTGTTGCCGGTCAGTTTCAGCAAGGCCTACGCCGATTATCAGGCGTGTGTCGCCAAGTTGCTGCCGATGAATTATGAGCAGGTGAAGCAGGCTGAGGTTGGTTTCCCGGGCGGTGGTATCGATCTGGACGCGCAAGCCAAAGCCAAGCTGCAGGTCATGCTGACGTTCATGAAGGCCGACCCGACGGTCAATCACATCGAACTCGACGGCCATTCCGATAACAGCGGCAATCGCCTGACCAACCGTGACCTGTCCCGGCGCAGGGCGCTGGCGGTGATGGACTTCTTCAAGGCCAATGGCATTGCGGAATCACAGATCACGATGCGCTTTCACGGCGAACGTTATCCGTTGGCCCCTAACACCAGCACTGCCAATCGGGCCAAAAATCGCCGGGTTAACGTTCATCTTGAACGCGTCGCACCCACCGACAAGCCGGCTCCGCAAGTCAGTTCGACAGGCACCGCTGCGACGACCTCCTGAACCGGCTGAAATCGTCGCTCGCTCGACATAATCTGTCGCTTCGTCATCATAAGCTGTCGCGCCTCTGTAATTTATCCTCTCGCAGCGGTAGACTTCTTGGCTTTCCGTAGAACCCCGTGGAGTGATGGCATGGCGGACGTAAACAAGGTCGTTCTGGCGTATTCCGGCGGCCTGGACACTTCGGTGATCCTCAAGTGGCTGCAGGATACTTATAACTGTGAAGTGGTGACCTTTACCGCTGACCTGGGTCAGGGTGAAGAGGTCGAGCCGGCCCGCGCCAAGGCACAAGCCATGGGCGTAAAAGAAATCTACATCGACGATCTGCGCGAAGAATTCGTGCGTGATTTCGTTTTCCCGATGTTCCGCGCCAACACCGTTTACGAAGGCGAGTACCTGCTGGGTACTTCCATCGCTCGTCCGTTGATCGCCAAACGCCTGATCGAAATCGCCAATGAAACCGGCGCTGACGCCATTTCCCACGGCGCGACCGGCAAGGGCAACGACCAGGTTCGCTTCGAACTGGGCGCCTATGCACTCAAGCCAGGCGTGAAAGTGATCGCCCCTTGGCGCGAGTGGGACCTGCTGTCCCGCGAAAAGCTGATGGATTATGCCGCGAAGCACGCAATCCCGATCGAGCGTCACGGCAAGAAAAAATCCCCGTACTCGATGGATGCCAACCTGCTGCACATCTCCTATGAAGGCGGCGTGCTGGAAGACACCTGGACCGAGCACGAAGAAGACATGTGGCGCTGGACCGTCTCCCCGGAGAACGCTCCCGACAAGGCGCAGTACCTCGAACTGACTTACCGAAACGGCGACATCGTTGCCCTGGACGGCGTCGAAATGACTCCGGCTACCGTTCTGGCGACCCTGAACCGTATCGGTGGCGAACACGGTATCGGCCGTCTGGATATCGTCGAGAACCGTTACGTCGGCATGAAGTCCCGTGGTTGCTACGAAACCCCAGGCGGCACCATCATGCTGCGCGCTCACCGGGCGATCGAATCGATCACTCTGGACCGCGAAGTGGCTCACCTCAAAGATGAGCTGATGCCTAAATACGCCAGCCTGATCTACACCGGTTACTGGTGGAGCCCAGAGCGTCTGATGCTGCAACAGATGATCGATGCTTCCCAGGCGCATGTGAACGGTGTGGTTCGCCTGAAGCTGTACAAGGGCAACGTGATCGTCACCGGTCGCAAGTCCGATGAGTCGTTGTTCGACGCCAACATTGCTACCTTCGAAGAAGATGGCGGCGCCTACAACCAGGCTGATGCAGCCGGCTTCATCAAGCTGAACGCTCTGCGTATGCGCATTGCCGCAAACAAAGGCCGCAAGCTGTTCTGATGCTGTTGGCATGATCAGTAATTGTGGCCCCGCTTGTAGCGGGGCCACAATGTGATCGAAGCATTCGTGTCTGGGTATTTGTATCCTGAATCTGCGTCACTAAGCCTGGGGCTTTTGTGGCCTGGATTGTCGGTATCTCCTTTCTGTTACGTCTTGGTCAGTAAACGACTTATCCTGTTGCTCGATGCAGGGCAGGTGTCAGTTCTGGCTGACGACTGTCATCGCCAATGTGCTCAAGTTATAAATCATATAAAGAGCATTTTTGGACTCTGGTATTTTTGCATCTGATTTTTTGAGTGCCCTTTCGTTAATCAGATGTTCCGACTCGCCGCTCGTAAGAAATACGATCGTTTCACTGCGGTTGTGTTTTCTCAAATAGAGCGTTGTCATCAACGTGCCGAGATCTTTCTTTTTGCGTATCCATCGGGCATCAATGATCCGCATACCGTGTATCGAGGCAGGTAAAGGCACTTGGTGCCGGGTGGACGGGTTTGCGATGAGCGTTATATAGGCCGGCGGGTCTTGTGCACTCTGAAGCAGATAGTCGGGTTTACCTCGCTTGAATTTCGGTTGGTTATCTTTTTCAATGGAGGCGTTGAGTGTGTTGTTTTTGTTTTTTTCTGGTCGAGCAGAGTCGTCGATAATTTTTATAAACTGCTTGCTTTTTTGAAAGTCGGAAGGCGCATACAATGATCTGTAGTTAAAGTTTAGCGTGATAAAGAACAGAAAGAGCAGATAAAAAGGGAAGCTTATCAGAAACCAGATATAAGTCTGACGCTCCTGGTTGTCGAGAAAAGGCAGCGATACGGCCGCCGACGTTTCGGAGAGCGCTGCGAATATTGCAATTATCGTCATCGGGTTGGTTATTTTATTTTGAGGTTTTGTCATTCTGATTGCTCGTTAAAAAGTGTTCTCTGGTGGATTCCTTGTGGGTGAAGATGTTAAGTTGTCATTGTTTGTTGGTCGCCCTGATGTGCAGTTTTATCATTATTTAGAGCGGATCAATAGCTTTCTTTAAGTGTGATTTGTGTGGGGGCTAAAGTCGGTTTATTTAATATCCTTAGACTGTCAGGGCGTTAAGTGGCTATTGGCGGTTGTCGGGTGACACACTGGCTGTCTTGCAGGTTTTTGTGTAGTGTCAGTTTTAATCTGGAACTCGGCGGCTATTTTTTATAATAGACCAGTGTTTCAGGTTTGCCGGGAAGGAGTGTGTACTGGCAGGTTTTTTTCGATGGCCGCTGTGGAGGACACTTGATCAGAGACGGATAGAGCCTCGAGTAAACTTTAAGAGACATTGTTTTTTATGAAATCTTGTAGGGGGAATCCTTGTTGTTTGTAGGGATTGTCTCTCGGTGTGGGTGGCCGAGGTGGGCAGCATCCCAAGGTCGAAACGACTAGGCTATTGTGCGGGCTCTAAAAATTCGAACAGCGAAAATTGGACTTGCCCATGAATAAAGTGCTGATCGTGGATGATCACCCCGTCATTCGTCTTGCTGTACGTATGCTAATGGAGCGTCATGGCTACGAAGTTATTGCTGAAACGGACAATGGCGTAGATGCATTGCAACTTGCCCGTGAACATATGCCGGATATTGTGATACTGGATATTGGTATTCCGAAACTGGATGGCCTGGAAGTGATTGCACGGTTGACCTCAACCGCCATGCCTTTGAGAGTACTGGTCTTGACTTCGCAAGCCCCCGGACACTTTTCAATGCGTTGCATGCAGGCGGGGGCTGCCGGGTATGTCTGCAAGCAGCAGGATCTCACCGAGCTGCTCAGTGCAATCAAGGCTGTACTGTCCGGGTACAGTTACTTTCCGAATCAAGCCTTGCACTCGGTTCGCTCAAGTTTGGGGAATGCGAGTGAAGCCGACATGGTGGATCGTCTGTCTGGAAGGGAAATGATGGTTTTACAACAGTTGGCCCGAGGCAAGACCAACAAGGAAATTGCCGATGGAATGTTCCTCAGCAATAAAACCGTCAGTACTTACAAAACGCGTCTGCTATTAAAGCTCAATGCTCGCTCGCTGGTTGACCTGATCGAGCTTGCGCAGCGTAATGGTCTGGTTTGATTCTCTCGGGGCGAGTAGTGTTTTGCGTATGGAAAACGTTTGAAGGTAAGCGCGGATCTGGTCGGGTCTTGAGCCATCGGTTGGCTTGCCTTGATGTCCCGGTCGCTCTGGATCCATGGAACCCGTGAGCGTTGCTCCAGTGATCAAGGGGCGCGGTGTGCGACTTTTTTACAGGGGTTGAGGGCTTGGTGAAAAGCCTCCATTTCGGGAGGCTTTCAGGTGTTAAAGGTCAAAATCGTAATCGGCCAGTTGCTTTTGCAAGCGGCGCTCCTCCAGGAGATTATCGATGGTGCGACGTTTGCTCAGGTTGGTCTTCGCTACCTCAACCACAGGCTCGCCATCATCGGCCTCAACAGGGGTGAAGTCGTCTTCTGTGTCCAGTTGTTCTTTGCCAGTGCTCATAAGGTTAACTCCAGGCTAAGAATGCCATTGGCGCCTCTTATATCGACAATCTCCTGGCGGGTAAAAAAGATTTTTTCAATCGATAAATCAATAAAAGCAATAGAACCTCAATCGTCGGAGGTCTTTTGCTTGTATTCGCACAGGTCTTCGATCCGACAGCTGCCACAGCGGGGCTTGCGCGCCAGGCAAACATAACGTCCGTGGAGGATGAGCCAGTGATGTGAGTCGAGCAGAAACTCCTTGGGAACACATTTCATCAGTTTTTTTTCCACCTCGACGACATTTTTGCCTGGCGCTAAACCTGTGCGGTTACTGACCCGGAAAATATGCGTGTCAACGGCCATGGTCAGCTGACGGAAAGCCGTGTTGAGCACCACGTTCGCAGTTTTTCTACCGACTCCGGGCAGCGCTTCCAGTTCCTCACGGGTTTGCGGTACTTCGCCGCCATGAAGCTCTACCAGCATTCGGCAAGTTTCGATGACGTTTTTTGCCTTGCTGTTGTACAGGCCGATGGTCTTGATGTAGTCGGACAATCCTTCTACACCGAGCGCATAAATCGCTGCCGGCGTATTGGCTACCGGAAACAGTTTGGCGGTGGCCTTGTTGACGCCCACGTCAGTGGACTGAGCAGAAAGAATCACTGCGATCAACAGTTCGAAGGGCGACGAGTAGGCCAGTTCGGTTTTCGGTTCCGGATTGTCCTCGTGAAGCCGACGGAAAATTTCCAGGCGTTTTGCGGCATTCATGGGTAGAGCATTTCCTTCAAGGCGGTCAGTGTGAGGTTGAGGCGCCAGGCCAGGCTTGTTTGGCGGCTATGAGCAGTCCCAGCAGGATAAACCCGCCAGGAGCGATGACGGCCAGTCGTATGCCGCCGTCCGCGGACAATAGCCAACCTTGCCAGTTCGATTCTGTCAGTCCGGTCAACCACGACACATGGCTGGCGAAAGACCCGTTGCCAAAACCTTCGCGCACTAATCCGAGCGTAATCATCAGCCCCAAAAACAGACCGTACAAGCGAACCCGGTCGATCATGCCTGCCTGGGTGAAAAAGCCGTTGTACTCCAGCGCGACGCACTGCAGGGCAATCAACCCTACATAAAATCCCAGGTGTTGGTGCAGTTCAAAGGCCCAGGCCTGCAAGGCCAATGCTGCGAGGCTGGTCAGTGTGGCGGCGAGCGCAATGCTGGTGATCAACTGCATGGACGGGACGATCCGCGGCCGCAACACACTCATCTTCAGGCCGTAAACACCGATAACCAGCAGCGACAGCAGCGACAGACCCAAGGCTTTTACCAAGGAGTCGCTGGCACCGATCAGCGGGGTCAGTATCAGTGAGTTCTGCAGCATCGAGGACTTGTTCATTGGCCGCTCCCGATCAGCTGTGGCTGATGCTCGTCGAAATAGCGCAACGCATCATGGATCGCGCTGACGACTGCCCTTGAAGTCACCGTTGCTCCGGTTATCTGGTCGAATTGCCCCTGATCTTTTTTCAGCGCCCAACCACTATCAGCAGGATCAGCGCGCGACTTGCCGATAAAGCTCTGTAGCCAGGGGTTGGGTTGGTCGGCGATTTTTCCACCCAGCCCTGGTGTTTCCGATTGCTTGAGGGTTTTGACCCCCAGCAGCTTGCCGTTGATGTCGATCACGATCAGCAGTTCGATTGCACCTTCGTAGCCGATTGTCTGGCTTCGCAGAATAACGGCACTGGGCTTGCCGCCCGCGGTTGCCAAATAACCGCCCAGTAGGGTGCTGTTACCCAGTGCGACATCCTTGAGCGCAAATGGCTGGTCCAATGGCTGATTGTCGTAGCTGCCGGCTGGCAACATGTCGAACAGCCTGCGGCTTTCGATCAAGCGTTGTTCAGCCAAGATGTGTGGTGCGGTGGCGTGTTGCAGGAAAAAGGTCGCACCTGCACCCAGTCCGGCCACGACGACCAGCATCAGCACACTGAGATTGCGGTTCATGGTGTGCGAGGCTCGGGTTGTGCAGCAAAGAGGCGTTCCAGAGCCGGTACGCAGAGATTCATCAGCAGCACCGCAAAGGCTACCCCGTCGGGATAACCGCCCCAGGTTCGAATCAGGTAGGTCAGCAGGCCGACGCCCGCGCCGAACATCAGTCGGGCTTTGGGACTCTTTGCTCCAGACACCGGTTCGGTCACGATAAAGAATGCTCCGAGCATGCTCGCGCCCGTCAGCAAGTGAAAGAGCGGGGAGCCGTGAGAGTCCGACCCCGAGCCGTTCCAGCACAGCAAACTGATGACGAACAGGCTACCGAGCATACCGGCCGGCGCATGCCAGCTGAACACCCGCTGCTGCAACAAAAACGCGCCACCTGCGAGGAAGGCCAAATTCACCCATTCGATGCCTTTACCGCCAACGTGACCAAACGCCGGGCTGCCGGCGAAGAGTTCATCCATGGTCAGGCTTTTGTTGATCCGCAGGCTATCCAGCGCCGTGGCCGTCACCCAAGCGTCGGGCTGTTCGGCAGCGCTGAAATTGAAACCGAAAATCTGTTGCAGGCCGGCCAGCAGGTTCATCCCGTGAGACGTCGGCCAGTGGGTCATCTGTCGTGGGAAACACACCAGCACCAGCGCAAAACCGAGCATGGCCGGATTGAACGGGTTTTTACCCACGCCGCCATACAGGTGCTTGCCGAAAAACATCGCAAATGCCGCAGCGCTGACGGTCAGCCACCCTGGGCAGTAAGGCGGCAACGCCAGCGCCAGCAAGGTGGCGCTGACCAGCGCGCTGCCGTCGCTTAGCGCTGGCTTAAGCGGATACCTGCGCAAACGCAGTACCGCCGCTTCAATCGCTAGCGCGCTGCCGCAGGCCAGCAGCAAGTTGATCAGCACACCCCAGCCGAATAACCAGAACAACACCAGCATGCCCGGCACGGTGGCCAATAAAACCCGCTTCATCGCCTGTTGCAAGCGATCATCGACCGGCTCAAGGGGCGACATAGGCGTTCACCTGACGCTCGGCTTCGCAGAGCCTTTCGCGGGCCTTGGCCAAGAGTTCCGCCGACGTATCGAGGCGTCGCTCGAGCTTGCTGACGTCGGCGCGAGCGTAAGCCAATTCGGTTTTCAGTTGCCGCAGATGAGCGTCGATGGGGCGTTTTTCGATGCGCACAAGGTCTGGCACCGGTTGCTCGCTGGCGCCTTCGGCAGCGTGCAGCGCCTGTTCTGCTTGAGCCAGGGCCGCGCCGAGCGCCTCCAGTTGCTCGGCCGGGGCTTCGCTGGTCTGGGCTTTTTTGAGTTCGGCGCGACGCATCACCAGCTGGATTTTCGCGCGTTTGAGTTCGGCATCCTTGGCCGGAGCCGTCGCTGGCACGGGGACCGTCGGCGCAGTGCTTTCGAGTTGCGCCAAGGCCTGTTCGGCGGCTTCGAATTGCTGCTGCAAAATGATCAGCTGCGACTGCTGTTCGAAGGTCGGTGGATGCCCGAAAGCCTTCAGCGATTTGTTCAGTTGCGCCCGGCTCATTGCCACATCGATCTTGGCTTTTTTCAGCGCGGCATCGGCGGCAGCGGCTTTCTGTGCCTGAACCCGGGCAATCGCGTCCTGCAGTGGATTGTTGCTGGCTTCGCTGTGCTGTGCGGCTTTTTGTGCGCGGGCCAGTCGTTCGGCGTGCTTTTGCTCTTCCTCACGACGCAGGCGCGCATTGCGTTGTTCGAAGCGCTGTCGGGCGTGGTCGCGTTTGGCGTTGCGTGCTCGTTGTTCTTCGAGGGTGAAAGCCAGACCTCCGACAACCGGCAGAACATTTGCCGAGGGCAATGGATGCATTTCGATGCAATCCACCGGGCAGGGTGCCACGCACAGATCACAGCCGGTGCATTCGTCGATGATTACCGTGTGCATCAGTTTTGCCGCTCCGACAATCGCGTCTATCGGGCAGGCCTGAATACACTTGGTGCAGCCGATGCATTCGGCTTCGCGGATAAATGCAATTTGCGCCGGTGCCGAACCACGGCTGACGTCCAATTCCAGAACCGGGATTTTCAGCAGCTCGGCCAGTGCCGAAATAGTCTCGTTGCCGCCCGGCGGGCACTTGTTGATCGCCTCGCCATTGGCAATGCCTTCGGCGTAGGGCTTGCATCCGGGATGGCCGCACTTGCCGCATTGGGTCTGCGGCAGGAGGGCGTCGATGCGTTGAATCAGACTCATGTTTTGATCAGTCCGCTGAAACCGAGAAATGCCACCGCGATCAATCCGGCGCTGATCAGGTCGATCGGCAGGCCACGAAAGGGCAGGGGCACATCGTTATTGAAGGTGCGCTGACGCAGATCGCTGAACAGACTCAGCACCAGCCAGAAACCCAGTCCGGCGCCGAGACTCAGCGCTGCGTGATCGCCAAAACCTTTGTCGTTCTGCATACCGAGCAGGCTCAGCCCGAGCACGCCTGCGTTGCCCAACAGCAGCGGCCACAGTCCACTGAACGGTAACTGCGGCAGGGTGCGCGTCAGCAGATTCAGCACAGGGGTGATCAGCAACACACTCAGGGGCAAAAATACAAACAGATGCAGAGACGCCAGCCCCAGCGGAACCAGCAGCCAGTGATACGCCGCGTAGCCCAACAAACCGCTAAGCAGCATCAGGCTGGTGGTCGCGATGCCCAAGGCATGAACCTGACGCCGTTCGATGGCAGGCTCACGCGTCGACTGCAACAACGGATCGACGCCCAGCGGCCAGTGCAATATGACGTTATTGATCAGGGCGGTGCTGATGAGCGTAAGCAAAATGTCGGTCATGGGTGTGCCGGGTTGAGCGAACGGGCCTGTGCTTAAAGATTAGGCATTATCCGGCAAGCAGATATGAAAATCCCACCGCCGCGAGTCAACGCGACGGTGGGATCGGTTCAGCCAGGCAACTTACTTGATGCGCTGACCCGGCTTGGCGCCGCTGTCCGGGCTCAACAGGTAGATTTCTTCGCCGCCAGGGCCTGCCGCCATGACCATGCCTTCGGAGATCCCGAAGCGCATTTTACGTGGCTTGAGGTTGGCGATCATCATCGTCAGGCGACCTTCAAGCTTGGCCGGGTCCGGATAAGCGCTCTTGATGCCGGAGAACACGTTGCGTTGCTCGTCACCGATATCCAGGGTCAGGCGCAGCAGCTTGTCTGCGCCTTCCACGGCTTCGGCCTTGAGGATCAGGGCAACCCGCAGGTCGACGGCGGCAAAGGTATCGAACTCGATCTCTGGCGACAGCGGATCCTTGGCCAGTTCGCCATTCCCTTGTGGGGTGGCATCGCCGGTGTCGGTCTGGCTGGCGGCCAGGTCTTCTTTCGAAGCGTCGGTCATGGCTTGCACCTTGACCGGGTCGATGCGGGTCATCAACGGTTTGAACTCGTTCAGCTGATGGTTGCTGAGCAGGGTCGCGTGATCGTTCCAGGTCAGCGGTGCGACGTTGAGGAACGCCTCGGCGTCGGCGGCCAGCAACGGCAGCACGGGCTTGAGGAAAATCACCAGTTGGCGGAACAGGTTGACGCCCAGGGCGCAGATCGCCTGGACTTCGTCTTGCTTGCCTTCCTGTTTGTTCAGCGACCACGGCGCTTTGTCGGCGATCCAGGCGTTGGCACGGTCGGCCAGGCCCATGATTTCGCGCATGGCACGGGCGAAGTCGCGGGCCTCGTAAGCCTCGGCGATGCTCGGCGCAGCGGCGAGGAACGCTTCGGTCAGTTCTGGCGCGGCATTACCGGCCACCAGCACGCCGGCGTTGCCTTTGTGGATGAAGCCTGCGCAGCGGCTGGCAATGTTGACGACTTTGCCGACCAGGTCGGAGTTGACCTTCTGCACGAAGTCTTCGAGGTTCAGGTCCAGGTCGTCGACGCCACGGCCGAGTTTGGCGGCGTAGTAGTAACGCAGGTATTCCGGCGACAGGTGGTCCAGGTAGGTCCGGGCCTTGATAAAGGTGCCGCGGGACTTGGACATCTTCTGGCCGTTGACGGTCAGGTAGCCGTGTACGTTGATGCCGGTCGGTTTACGGTAACCGGCGCCTTCCAGCATGGCTGGCCAGAACAGCGCGTGGAAATTGACGATGTCCTTGCCGATGAAGTGGTACAGCTCGGCGGTGGAGTCCTTGGCCCAGTACGCGTCGAAGTCCAGTTCGGGACGACGTGCACAGAGGTTCTTGAAACTCGCCATGTAGCCGATCGGCGCGTCCAGCCAGACGTAGAAGTATTTGCCTGGCTCGTCCGGGATTTCGAAACCGAAGTACGGCGCATCGCGGGAGATGTCCCACTGCTGCAGGCCGACATCCAGCCACTCGGCGATCTTGTTCGCGACCGCGTCCTGCAGGGTGCCGCTGCGGGTCCATTCCTGCAGCATTTGCTGGAAGTCCGGCAGCTTGAAGAAGAAGTGCTGGGAATCCTTGAGCACCGGGGTGGCGCCAGAGATCGCCGACTTCGGATCTTTCAGGTCGGTTGGCGCGTAAGTAGCGCCGCATTTTTCGCAGTTGTCGCCGTACTGGTCTTCAGTGCCGCACTTCGGGCAGGTGCCCTTGATGAAGCGGTCGGCCAGGAACATGTTCTTTTCCGGGTCGAAATACTGCGTGATCGAGCGCGTGGCAATGTGCCCGGCGTCGCGCAGCTTCAGGTAGATCTGGCTCGACAGCTCACGGTTTTCTTCGGCGTGAGTGGAGTGGAAATTGTCGAAGTCGACCAGGAACTCGGCAAAGTCGGCGCTGTGTTCAGCCTGGACATTGGCGATCAGTTGTTCCGGGGTGATGCCTTCTTTTTCTGCGCGCAGCATGATGGCCGAACCGTGGGCGTCGTCCGCGCAGACGTAAGTGCATTGATTGCCGCGATGCTTCTGGAAGCGCACCCACATATCGGTCTGGATGTACTCAAGCATATGGCCAAGGTGGATTGAACCATTGGCATAGGGCAGGGCGCTGGTGACGAGGATCTTGCGTGGCTCGGACATGGGGCTCGGCTACTTGATGAAACGGAGGTCGGCCACTATAAAGCGCTGGCGCATATTTTTCACCCCGTGAGCCTGTTTCATTGGATGAGTAACCGGGGATGTCGAGAAGATCGCAGCCTTCGGCAGCTCCTACGTAGGAGCTGCCGAAGGCTGCGATCTTTTGGGCATCCCCCCAAACCATCAGAACAGGTACGATACCCGTCTGATTTCCCAGTCTTGTTATCGGAGTTGCCCATGAGCGCCGTCAATCGCGCAGCGGTGGAAGCCGTCCTTCGCCAGTACACCGACCCTTATCTGAACCAGGACCCGATCAGCGCCGGTTGCCTGCGCAGCATCGATATCCAGGGCGACCGCGTCAGCGTTCAGCTGGAACTGGGCTACGCCGCCGGTCTGTTCAAGAGTGGCTGGGCGCAGATGCTGCAAATGGCAATCGAAGGTCTGGATGGCGTGACCTCGGCCAAAGTCGACATCACCAGCGTGATTGCCGCGCACAAGGCTCAGGCGCAGATTCCAGGCTTGGCCAACGTCAAGAACATGGTCGCGGTGGCGTCCGGCAAGGGCGGCGTGGGCAAATCCACCACCGCCGCGAACCTCGCGTTGGCGCTGGCCCGCGAAGGCGCCAAGGTCGGGATTCTCGACGCCGATATCTACGGTCCGAGCCAGGGCATTATGTTCGGCATCCCGGAAGGCACCCGACCCAGGATCAAGGACCAGAAGTGGTTCGTGCCGATCGAGTCCCATGGCGTTGAAGTCATGTCCATGGCGTTCCTGACCGACGACAACACGCCGATGGTCTGGCGCGGTCCGATGGTTTCCGGCGCCTTGCTGCAACTGGTGACGCAGACCGCCTGGGGCGACCTGGACTATCTGGTGATCGACATGCCGCCAGGCACCGGTGACATTCAGTTGACCCTGGCGCAGAAGGTCCCGGTGGCCGGTGCGGTGATCGTCACCACGCCGCAGGACCTGGCGTTGCTGGACGCCCGCAAAGGCGTGGAGATGTTCCGCAAGGTCAACATTCCGGTACTCGGCGTGGTGGAAAACATGGCCGTGCACATCTGTTCCAACTGCGGTCATGCCGAGCACCTGTTCGGCGAAGGCGGCGGCGAGAAGCTGGCCAACCAATATGGCGTCGAACTGCTGGCGTCGCTGCCACTGTCGATGGTGATTCGCGAGCAGGCTGACGGCGGCAAGCCAACGGTGATCGCAGAACCTGAAAGCCAGATCGCCATGGTTTACCAGGAACTGGCCCGTCACGTCGGTGCGCGAATTGTCTTGCAGGAAGCGGTCGCGCCAGCGATGCCGAACATCACCGTCAGCGACGATTGATTCGCTGAAGAAATGCGATCCATTGTGGGAGCGAACTTGCTCGCGATAGCGGTGTAACAGTCACCTTCAATGGTGAATGTTAAGGCCTCATCGTCGGAACGCCGCCCGGAGCAAGCTCGCTCCCACAGTTGTTTTGTGTACAGCTTAAATCCGCAACCCACCATCCATTTCCAGGATTCGGCCGGTGTAATAGTCGTTCTCGAAGATGTACGCCGCCGAATGGGCGATTTCTTCCGGCTTGCCCATGCGCTTGAGCGGAATGCCGGACGTCATTTTCTCCAGCGCTTCAGGCTTCATGCCCAGGGTCATTTCGGTTTCGATGAAGCCCGGCGCAATACCGGCCACGCGAATGCCGTAGCGCGCCAGTTCCTTGGCCCAGGTCACGGTGGCCGCAGCGACACCGGCCTTGGCGGCAGAGTAGTTGGTCTGGCCGACGTTGCCGGCGCGGGAGATCGAGGAGATGTTGATGATCGCGCCGCCGGTTTTCAGCTCGACCATCTTCGCCGCCACTTCACGGGTGCACAGGAACACGCCGGTCAGGTTGACGTCGATCACCGACTGCCATTGGGCCAGACTCATCCTGGTCATTTCTCCGTCCTTGACCTTGATCAGCAGGCCATCGCGCAGGATTCCGGCGTTGTTGATCAGGCCGTGGATCGCGCCAAAGTCTTCGGCAACCTGGGCGACCATGTGAGTCACCTGTTCTTCATTGGCGACGTTGCACAGGTAAGCGCGAGCCTCGACACCGGCGGCTGTGCAGGCGGCGACAGTCTGGTCGAGTTTTTCCTGGTTGAGGTCGACCAGCGCCAGTTTCGCGCCCTTGGCAGCAAAATACTCGGCCATCGAACGGCCTAAACCCTGGCAACCGCCCGTGATAATGATTACTTTGTCAGTGAGTTGCATTCGCATGCCCCAATAGCAGGTCAGAGTGGTTTCCTTTTAGAGAGCCTCTCGATCTGCACCTGATGTGGCCTGGCTGCACATGAGAACTGCCCCGATGGCGTTGCTGGAACTTTGCCCCAGGTGCCCGTCCGTTTTTTCGACGGATTCTATATAAGGAGTCATAAATTGAGCGTTGAAGCTGCCAAGCATGCCCGAGAATTGCTGCTCAAGGAATACCGCGGAGTGCTCTCGACACACTCCAAGGCGATGCCCGGTTTCCCGTTCGGCTCAGTGGTTCCTTATTGCCTGGACGAGCAGGGCCGGCCGCTGATCCTGATCAGCCGGATCGCCCAGCACACCCATAATCTGCAAAAAGATCCAAAATGCTCACTGCTGGTGGGCGAGCGCGAGGCTGAAGACGTGCAGGCTGTCGGTCGACTGACTTACCTGGCCGAAGCGGAAAAAATCGAAGACCCAGCCGCCATCGATGCTGCCGCCGAGCGTTATTACCGCTATTTCCCGGACTCGCAGAATTATCACAAGGCGCATGATTTCGATTTTTGGGTACTCAAACCGGTCCGTCATCGCTACATCGGCGGTTTCGGTGCGATTCACTGGGTCGACCAGTTGACCCTGGCCAACCCGTTCGCCGGCAAGGCTGAAGTGAGCATGGTCGAACACATGAACGCCGACCACGCCAAAGCCATCGCCCATTACGTCGAGCTGGCCGGTTTGCCGAAAACTTCACCTGCTCAATTGGCGGGTATCGACAGCGAAGGGATGCACCTGCGCATTGGTCAGGGGCTGTACTGGTTGCCGTTCCCGGAGGTTTGTAATACGCCGACACAAGTACGCGAAGCCCTGGTTTTACTGGCTCACGCCGAGCATTGGCCGAAAAATGCAGTGGCCGACGCTTGAAATCACGAAACGGCGACGTCATCTAAGTTCTACTTGCAAGGCATTCTTGCGTTGAGGAACCATTTGATGCGCCCTTTTTTGTTGCTCTTTCTGCTGTTCCCGGTGTTGGAGCTGTTCGTATTCGTCAAGGTCAGCGCGGCCATCGGGTTTTTCCCGGCGTTGCTGCTGATCATTCTCGGCTCGATGCTCGGCGTGTTCGTGCTGCGTATCGCCGGTCTGGCCACCGCATTGCGCGCTCGTGAGAGCCTGAACCGTGGTGAGTTGCCAGCCCAGACCATGCTCGAAGGCCTGATGCTGGCGTTGGGCGGTGGTCTGTTGATCCTGCCAGGTTTCATCAGCAGCGTGATCGGCCTGATCATGACGTTGCCGCTTACCCGTCGGTTGCTGGCCAACACGATGCGCAAGCGCGCCGAAGAACAGGCGATTCGTCAACGTGCCTTCGCCGATGATCTGCAACCGCGTGGTGGCCCGGTTCCGCGTCAACCGCTGGGTCGTGAGCCGAACGTGATCGAAGGCGAGTTCGAGCACCGCGACTCCAAATAACTGTTTCATCGACACGGCACCTTCGGGTGCCGTGTTCGTTTCTGTGGCCGGTGATGTAAAAAATTTCACTGCCCAGCCCTTGTAATAAGCTTATGCGCCCTTATGTAACGGTCACCGCAAGGTTTCTGGTGAAGATCACCAGACAGACTTCCGCGTCTCGCTTGACGAGCCGCAACCGGCAACGCCGGAATTTAACCCGCCGGGATTACACCGGCCGCTGAAAACCACAATTAGGAGAGATCGACAATGAAGCTTCGTCCTCTGCATGACCGCGTCGTCATCCGTCGCAGCGAAGAAGAAAAGAAAACCGCTGGCGGTATCGTTCTGCCAGGTTCGGCTGCCGAAAAAGCCAACAGCGGTGAAGTCCTCGCTGTCGGTACCGGCCGCGTGCTGGACAACGGTGAAGTGCGTGCGCTGGCCGTGAAAGTGGGTGACAAGGTTGTGTTCGGCCCGTACTCCGGCAGCAACACTGTGAAAGTCGACGGTGAAGACCTGCTGGTAATGGCTGAGAACGAGATTCTCGCTGTTATCGAAGGCTGATTTCCGCTCAATTTCCCGCTACTACAAAGTATTTAAGGAATATCGATCATGGCTGCTAAAGAAGTTAAATTCGGCGATTCCGCCCGTAAGAAAATGCTCGCCGGTGTGAACGTCCTGGCTGACGCAGTAAAAGCGACCCTGGGCCCTAAAGGCCGTAACGTGATCATCGAGAAGAGCTTCGGCGCTCCGACCATCACCAAGGACGGCGTTTCCGTCGCCAAAGAAATCGAACTGAAAGATCGTTTCGAAAACATGGGCGCGCAGCTGGTCAAAGACGTTGCCTCCCGTGCCAACGATGACGCAGGCGACGGCACCACCACCGCTACCGTTCTGGCTCAATCGATCGTCAACGAAGGCCTGAAAGCCGTCGCTGCCGGCATGAACCCGATGGACCTGAAACGCGGCATCGACAAAGCGACCATCGCTATCGTCAAAGAGCTCAAAGCCCTGTCCAAGCCTTGCGCTGACACCAAGGCCATCGCTCAGGTCGGCACCATCTCGGCCAACTCCGACAGCTCCATCGGCGACATCATTGCCGAAGCCATGGAAAAAGTTGGTAAAGAAGGCGTGATCACCGTTGAAGAAGGCTCGGGCCTGGAAAACGAACTGTCGGTTGTAGAAGGCATGCAGTTCGACCGTGGCTACCTGTCCCCGTACTTCGTCAACAAGCCAGAGACCATGACCGCCGAACTGGACGGTCCGCTGATCCTGCTGGTCGACAAAAAGATCTCGAACATCCGCGAAATGCTGCCAGTACTGGAAGCCGTTGCCAAAGCCGGCCGTCCTCTGCTGATCGTTGCCGAAGACGTTGAAGGCGAAGCCCTGGCGACTCTGGTTGTGAACAACATGCGTGGCATCGTTAAAGTCGCAGCCGTCAAGGCTCCAGGCTTCGGCGACCGTCGCAAGGCCATGCTGCAGGACATCGCTGTTCTGACGGGCGGTACCGTTATCTCCGAAGAGATCGGCCTGAGCCTGGAAAGCACTACCCTGGAACACCTGGGTAATGCCAAGCGCGTGATCCTGTCCAAAGAAAACACCACCATCATCGACGGTGCTGGCGTTGAGGCTGACATCCAGGCTCGCGTTGTTCAGATCCGTCAACAAGTGGCTGACACTTCGTCCGACTACGACCGTGAAAAACTGCAAGAGCGTCTGGCCAAGCTGTCCGGCGGCGTTGCAGTGATCAAGGTTGGCGCGGGTTCCGAAGTTGAAATGAAAGAGAAGAAAGCCCGCGTTGAAGACGCCCTGCACGCTACCCGTGCAGCCGTTGAAGAAGGCGTGGTACCTGGCGGTGGCGTGGCACTGGTTCGCGCTCTGCAAGCTATCTCTGAACTCAAAGGCGACAACGATGACCAGAACGTGGGCATCCAGTTGCTGCGTCGCGCTGTTGAAGCACCACTGCGCCAGATCGTTGCCAACTCCGGTGACGAGCCAAGCGTTGTAGTCGACAAGGTCAAGCAGGGTTCGGGTAACTACGGTTACAACGCTGCTACCGGCGAATACGGCGACATGATCGAAATGGGTATCCTGGACCCGGCCAAAGTGACCCGTTCGGCTCTGCAAGCGGCTTCGTCGATTGCCAGCCTGATGATCACCACCGAAGCCATGATCGCCGAGATCAAGGAAGACGGTCCAGCTGGCGGCGGCATGCCAGACATGGGCGGTATGGGCGGCATGGGCGGCATGATGTAAGCCAGCCTTACCCTGTACGAAAAACCCCGCCTGCGTTATGCAGGCGGGGTTTTTTTATATCTGGCATACACCGTGAGCCTTGTGGCTTCATTGGTCCAATGTGGAAAGGGCTGCCTGTGATTGCGACTAGCCCTGAACCACTCTTGGCCTTAAGCTGCGCGGGCCAAGACGGCCGTAACTGTGTACGGAGCAAGTGCCCATGCGAATTCTATTGGTTGAAGACAACCGCGACATCCTCGCCAATCTGGCTGATTATCTGGGGCTTAAAGGCTATACCGTGGATTGCGCGCAGGACGGTTTGTCAGGTCTGCACCTGGCGGCTACCGAGCATTACGACCTGATCGTGCTCGACATCATGCTACCCGGCATTGATGGTTACACCCTGTGCAAACGCCTGCGGGAAGACGCCCGGCGCGATACCCCGGTCATCATGCTGACCGCCCGTGATCAGTTGGATGACCGACTGCAGGGCTTCAAGTCCGGTGCCGATGATTACCTGGTCAAACCCTTTGCCCTGTCCGAACTGGCGGCGCGCATCGAGGCGGTCATGCGTCGTACCCAGGGTGGCGGTCGCCGTGCCCTGCAGGTTGGCGATCTGAGCTACGACCTCGACACGCTGGAAGTGACCCGCGAAGGTCGCCTGCTGAAACTCAACCCGGTAGGCCTCAAGCTGCTGGCGGTATTGATGCAGAAAAGCCCGCACGTATTGCGTCGCGAAATCCTCGAAGAAGCCCTCTGGGGCGACGATTGCCCGGACAGCGACAGCCTGCGCAGTCACGTCCATCAGCTGCGTCAGGTGATCGACAAGCCGTTCGCCAAACCGTTGCTGCAAACCGTGCACGGCGTCGGCTATCGTCTGGCCGAGGGGCGTGATGGAGTTTAAGCAGAGCCTTGCTCAGCGGATCATTATTGCTTTTGCCTTGATGAGCGCGTTGGTGGCGGGGGCATTCGCCATGGGCATCGTGGCGACCGTACATCTGGTCGAAGCAAAGCTGATTTCTGCAGGCCTGGGGGGGGATTTACGGCGGTTGCTGTTGATGGACAGCATGACCGACTGGAGCCACCGTCCCGAGCCCGATCAGTTGTTCTACTTCAGCGGTGGCCCCGGCGACTTCGACTTGCCCAGGGACCTGCGGCACCTGGATGCGGGGTTCCATGAAGTATTTCGCGAGCAGCTGTCGTACCACGCGCTCGTCGAGATCATTGACGGCCGGCGTTACGTCTTGCTGCAAGATCAGAGCGATTTCGAAGAGCGCGAACGGGTGCTGTTTGCCGTGGTGCTGGTGGGGTTTGTATTAAGTCTGGCGTTGGCAGTGTTTCTTGGCTGGGTGCTGGCACGCAAGGTCATGGCACCGGTGGTCCGGCTGGCGCGTCAGGTGCGTCACCGCGATCAACTGCTGGGTCTGGCACCGCCCCTGGCGCCGGACTATGCCGCCGATGAAGTCGGTGAGCTGGCCGTGGCCTTCGACGCCACGCTGGGCCGGTTGCGCCAGGCACTGAGCCGCGAGCGGCTATTCACCAGCGACGTCAGTCACGAACTGCGTACACCGTTGATGGTATTGGCCAGTTCCTGCGAATTGTTGCTGGAGAACCCGGACCTCGATCAGCGTGGTCGCAATCAGGTCGAGCGGATCGCTCGCGCTTGTGAAGAAATGCGCGAATTGGTCCAGACCTTCCTGATGCTCGCCCGGGCTCAGCGCGAAGATGCCAGCATGTCACCGCAACTGACCCTGGGGCAGGTGGCCGAAGACTTGCTCGGCCTGTGGCGCGAGCCGATCGAGGACAAGGGACTCACGCTGTTCTATGAACCCGGTAATCCGTCGGATACGCGCTATAACGCGACATTCCTGCATGCGGTCATGGGCAATCTGTTGCGTAATGCCTTGTACTACACTGACAGCGGGTTTATCCGACTGACCATTCTGCCCTGCGGTTTTCTGGTCGAAGACAGCGGCGTCGGTATTCCCGAAGAGAAGCGCGAAGCGATGTTCGAGCCGTTTGTGCGGGGTGGCGAGAAGCGTGGCGAAGGGCTTGGGCTCGGCCTGTCGCTGGTGCAGCGGATTTGTGAAAACCAGGGCTGGAGCGTCAGCCTCAGCACCATGGAGCCCAACGGCTGCCGCTTTTATGTCGAGCTGAGTCAGGCAGGCGCCTGATGCCGTGGCGTGCCTCGGCCGCCATTCGTCGTAGAGCCCGGCAGATAGGGAAAAGCTCGTCTACCTTTATAAGAAGGCGTTTGGCCGCTCTATCAAAGGTTTATGGCCATGAAACTAGAAATTGCTAGAGGTTTGTTTATGGCAGGAGCCTTGGCAGTTGTTTCATTGGCGGTGGTTGGATTAGAGCAGCCGCGTACGCAAGTTCTCAGTGCAATGAATGGCAGCGTGCATTGTCCGTTGCCACGGACTACGAAGTCATCCGTGGTGACCCACACTGATAATGATGAGTTGTTGTTGTTCATGTTTGGCATGACCCAGGGAATGAAACGCCAGGGTTGAAAACCCTAAAGCGCACATCAAAGGCCTCGCAAATGCGAGGCCTTTTGTTTTTCAGCTGGCTCGTCCTGAATAAGGTTTATATGGACCTCGTAGGAGCTGCCGAAGGCTGCGATCTTTTGATCTTTGGTAAAGATCGCAGCCTTCGGCAGCTCCTACGCGGAGTCCGTACTTACGGTTTATCGGGCTTGGCCAGCAACGTGTAGATACAGGGCAGCACGAACAGGGTGAACAACGTCCCGATCGACATCCCGGTGGCAATCACCATCCCGATATCGTAGCGGCTGACGGCGCCCGCGCCTGTGGCGATGATCAACGGCACCATGCCGAAGACCATGGCGGCCGTGGTCATCAATACCGGACGCAGGCGAATGGCGGCCGCTTGCTCCACGGCTTCGCGTGGTGTCAGGCCCTTGTCCTTGCGCAACTGGTTGGCAAACTGGACGATCAGGATTCCGTGTTTGCTGATCAGTCCGATCAAGGTCACCAAACCGACCTGGGTATAAATGTTCATGCTCGACCAGCCCAGGAACAACGGGATCAGCGCGCCGCAAATCGACAGTGGCACGGTCACCAGAATCACCAGTGGATCGCGGAAGCTTTCGAACTGCGCCGCCAGCACCAGGAAAATGATCGCCAGCGCCAAGGCAAAGGTCACCCACAAGGCACTGCCTTCCTGAACGTACTGTCGCGAGGTGCCGCCGTAATCAAAGGCATAGCCCGGCGGTGCTTCTTCCTGGGCGATCTGGCGCACGGTATCAATCGCCTCGCCCATGCTGACCTTCGAAACACCTGAAAGAATCGCCGAATTGAGTTGCTGGAACTGGTTCAACTGCCGCGGTCGTGCGCGGTCGCTGATGGTGATCAAGGTCGACAAGGGCAGCAGTTCCCCGTTGGCGTTTTTCACGTAATAGTTGCTTAGCCAATCGGGGTTGTCCCGGTAGGGCCGTTCGACCTGGGCGATGACCTTGTAGCTGCGCCCCTCGATGGTGAAGCGGTTGATCTCGGCTTCTGCCAGCAACGTCGCCAGGGTCACGCCCAGATCCTCCATCGAGACACCCATCTGAGCTGCCTTGGCGCGGTCGATATCAACCACCACTTCGGGTTTGTCAAAGGCCAGGTCGATGTCGGCGAAGGCGAACTTGCCGGACTCCAGCGCACGCTTCTTCACCCGATTGACCACCTCCAGCAGCGACGCGTAGTCATTGGCGGTGTTGATTACAAACTGGAACGGCAAGCCTTCACCCGTGCCCGGCAGCGAGGGCAGGTTGAAGCCGAAGATTTGCAGGCCGGTGACGTTCGACAGCTTTTTCTGCACCTCAGGCAGAAGCTGCATCTGGGTTCGTTTGCGCTCATTCCAGGGTTTGAGCAGGAAGCCGCCAATGCCTGACTGCACGCCGTTGAATCCGTTGATCTGGAAAGACGAGTAGTACTCGGGAAACGCCTTGAAGATCGCCAGGAATTCGTCGGTATAGGTATTCAGGTACTCCAGGTTGGCCGGTTGCGGGGCGTTGGCCAACATGAAAATGACGCCCTGATCCTCATCCGGTGCCAGTTCCGATTTGGCGAACTTGAGCAGCACCGGAATCAGGCACAGCACGATCACGGCGAACACCAGCACCACCGGCCGGGTGTTGAGCGTGCCGTGCAGAACGCTCTGATAGCGACGCTTGAGCCCTTCGAAAATCAGATCGAGGCGATGAGCCAGGCCTGAGGGGTTTTCATCGTGGCGCAAGAGCAGGGCGCACATCATCGGCGACAGGGTCAGGGCAACGATTCCTGAGATCACCACGGCACCGGCCAGGGTCAAGGCGAACTCCTTGAACAGAGCGCCGGTCAGGCCCGTCAGAAAACCGATGGGCGCATAGACCGCCGCCAGGGTGATGGTCATCGAGACCACCGGCATGGCGATTTCCTGCGCGCCTTCGAGGGCTGCGTCCAGCGGCGTCTTGCCCTCTTCGATGTGTCGGTGAATGTTTTCCACCACGACGATGGCGTCATCCACCACCAGACCGATGGCCAGCACCATCGCCAGCAAGGTCAGCAGGTTGATCGAGTAGCCCATCAGCTGCATGAAGAACATCACGCCGATCATCGACAGCGGAATGGTCACCACCGGGATCACCACCGAACGCAGCGCGCCGAGGAACAGGAACACCACGACAATCACGATCAGCACGGCTTCGAAGAGGGTTTTCAGCACTTCGTTGATCGAGGCCTGAATGAACAACGTGGCGTCGTAGGCGATTTCGGCCTTGAGGGTGGGGGGCAGCTGGGATTCCAGCTCCGGCATGAGTTTGCGCACCTCCTTGATCACGTCCAGCGGGTTGGCGGCCGGCGTGGCCTTGATCCCGATGTACACCGAGGGAGTGCCACCGAAGGAGCTGATGGTGTTGTAGTTTTCGGCACCCATCTCCACGCGCGCTACGTCACTGAGCAGTACCCGACTGTCGCCGTCGACTTTCAGCGGAATGGCGGCGAAGGCTTCGGCGGTCCTCAACTCGGTATTGGCGTTGATGCTGGTAACGACGTACTCGCCTTTGACTTCACCGGCGGCGGACAGAAAGTTGTACTGGCGCACGGCGTTGCTGACATCACTGGCGCTCAGGCCGAAACCGGCGAGTTTCACCGGGTCGAGCCACAGGCGCATGGCAAACACCTGGTTGCCGAGAATGGCGGCTTCAGCCATGCCGGGCAGAGTGGCGAGCTTGGGCTGGATCACCCGTGACAGGTAGTCGGTGATCTGCGGGTTGCTCAGTTCCTTGCTGAAAAAACTCATGTACATCAGCGCCGAGGCGCCCGCGGCTTCCTTGCTCAGCACCGGGTCTTCAGCGTCTTTGGGCAGCTTGTTCTTGACCTCGTTGGCCTTGGCCAGCAACTCGGTAAACAACCGGTCGCTGTTGGAACCGATACGTGCGTAGACCGAAATCACCGAGAAGTTCTGGCGGCTGACCGAGGTCATGTAGTCGATGCCTTCGGCACTCGCCAGACTTTGCTGCAAGGGTTGGGTGATGTAACCCTGAATGGTTTCGGCGTTGGCGCCGGGGTAGGCGGTGGTCACCGTGATCAGCGCGTTCTCCATTTGCGGATATTGGCGCAGCGGCAGCTTGCTCCAGGCCTGGAAGCCCAGCAGCACAATCAGCAGGCTGACCACGGTGGCGAGCACCGGACGGCGGATGAACGGATCGGTAAACGCCATGGGGATTCCTCGATCAGTTCGCGCGCGGTTGGCGGGTCTGTTCGGCTGGCAGGTTCTTGTCGGGGCTGACGACAATGTGCGTGCCGTTGTCGAGTTTGATCTGACCGGCACTGACCACTTGCTCGCCGTTCTGCAGCCCTTTGTTGATCAGCACCATACCGTCGCGTCGCTCGCCGGTTTCGATGAAGCGCCGCTCGGCGATCAGGAACGGCTGGCCCTTGTCGTCTTTCTCGACGTTGCCGTCCGCGTCTTTCTTCTGGGCGACCACGTAGAGCGAGTTGCCATAGAGGGTGTAGGTGATCGCGCCTTCCGGTACGACGATTTTGGGCTGTGGATCCGGCAGCATGACCAGCAGGCTGGCGAACATGCCTGGCAGCAATTTGCCGTCCGGGTTGGCCAGGGTGGCGCGTACCAGCACGTTGCGCGTGCTGTTTTCGACCTTGGGGTTGATCGCGCTGATGGCGCCTGGAAAGTTTTGCGTGGGGTAGGCCGAGACCGTGACCTGTACTGGCTGGCCGAGGGCGATTTTCGGTACTGATTGTTCCGGCACGTAGAAGTCGACGTACAGGCTGCTGAGGTCCTGCAGGGTGGCAATGACGGTGCCGCTGGGCAGGAAGTCTCCGACGTCTACCTGACGAATACCGATGGTGCCGTTGAAGGGTGCAACGATGTGTTTTTTCGCCAGCGCAGCCTTGAGCTGATTGACCGTGGCCTTGCTCTTTGCAAGCACCGCGGTGAGGCGGTCGAACTCGCCCCTGGAGATCGCCTGACTACCGACCAGTTGGCTACCACGACCGTAATCCAGTTGCGCCAGGCCAAGGTCGGCCTGGGCGGTTTCCAGCAGGGCACTTTCGACGGCGCTGTCGAGCTGCACGATCGGCTGGCCGGCCTTGACCTTCTGCCCGGACTCGAACTGCACGTCCTTGACCGTACCGGCAATCTCCAGACTCAGGTTGACCCCTTGCAGCGCCTTGAGGGTACCGACCGTGGGCAAGCGGGTTTGCCAGGGCCGTTCGGTGGCGGTGGCCACGGCAACGCTCACCGGTGGTCTTGGCACAGCGAAAGTCTGGACCATCTTGTAGATGGAGAAGGCTTTGTAGCCTCCCAGCATCAGGACGATCAACAGGACGACACCCAACATGATCAGCATGCGGCGGCGCAGCATATTCCACTTCCCTGGAAAAAATCAGGTGAGACAGGCCGAACATTACTCCGTGTGTGCCGGTGATTCCACATACCCGCCTGTGAGCGGCATCAGACCAGATGCAGATGGTTATCCCAGAGCCCTGCGGGGAGTTCGAGGGGTTTGGCCAGCAGCGGTGTCTGGCGACAATCATAGAAACGGCAACGCCCTTGCCCCGAGGTCACGATAAAACCATCGGCCACTGCACCGACACCGGCGCAGTCGGGCAGCGGTGCATCGAGGCGCACTTCGCCGCTGTCCAGGTCCCAGATGAAAAAGCGGTTGCCGCGCGGTGCGGTGAGCGCCACCAGCCGCAAATCACTGTGCACCGCGACGCTCGCGGTGTAGTGCCCCATGGCCTGCAACTGGTGCTCGGCGACCGGGAACGCGACAAAGGGCTGGCCGGGACGCTTGATCGCCAACAGCTCCGATGATTCATGGGCGGCCCCCATGAATTGCTGGCCGGTGACAATGGTGCCGTCGCTGGCGATCCCCATGTGACGCACGCTGTTCATTTGCTGGGCCAGGGTTTCCTTGTTCAACAGGGTGCCATTGCGTTGCATCAGCACCAGGCTGGGTTCCATGGCGTTGAGGTTCATCTCGACCCGGCTTTCGGCTTCGGTGCGAATCCCGCCGTTGGCCACCACCAGGGTTTCACCGTCGGGCATCCACGACACTTGGTGCGGGCCGATACCGTGAGTGGAAATCTCACCGCTGTGCACCAAGCGTTCACCTTCGAAACGGTACACCCCGAGCAGGCCGCGACCTGGGTCGGTGGTGTCGTTCTCGGTGGCGTACAGCCAGTCACCGCTGTTGTGAATGACCGCGTGGCCGTAGAAGTGCCGGTTCGGTTGCGACACCACGGTTTGCAGCAGTGCGCCGTCACGCAGATCGACCAGATAGCTCTCGGTGCCCGGTCGGCGGGCGACGAACAGGGCAATCGGCAACGTCGGGTGGTTGATGATGTCGTGGCAGCGCTGGCCGACTTCGGTGGCGAACACACGAGTGCCGTCCAGCCGATAGCCGACGGCGTAGTGTTTACCATCGCTGTCGTCGCGCGCCGAAAGCAGCAAAGGACCGTGGTCCTTTTGCTTGAACAGCTTCCAGCCACCCAGCGTCACGGCGCCCAGCAACAAACCGCCTAACGTCAGAGCCTGGCGTCGCAGCATGGAACTACCCCTCATCAGTCGCCGTCGTTGGCGTTGAAGCCCAGTTGGATGCCCAGCGCCTTGGCCAGATCACTTTCGTGCAGGCGATGGACGACGTTGAGGCTGTCATAGAGGTCGTTGAGTTGCTGATGACCGGCATCGTCGGTGAGCATTTCGGTCAGCGAGCGCTGATTGCTGTTGAACAGTTTCAAGGACGCAGCGTAGGCAGCATCGATCTTGTCAGCCAGCGGCTTCTGCTCAGGTTGCAACAGTCCACGCAGGCCCTTGTTGTCGACACCGACCCAGACGGTCCGGGCGACAGCCAGGCTCGCCTCCATGCTTTGCAGCGACGTATGACTGCGCCATGCGTCTGCCTGGAACGGCTGTGGAATGCCCTTGGTCTGACGACCCATCGGCGTGCCGAGTTTTTTCTTCAGGGTATCAAGTGCCGTCACTTGCGCGCGCAGCAGATCGGCGATGGCTTCGTGGGAGTCGGCGTAACGCTGGTTCGGGAATTTGCTCAGTTGCGCGAGCATGCCGTCGTTACTGTTCCAGCTCGCCAGAATCTCTTCGGCCAGCTGCTTCTGACGTTCGCCGATGGCGGTCAGCAGTGGGCAGTAGCGGGCTTTTTGCGCGGCGTCGGCAACGTTGGTCTTGTCGTCGAACAGAATGTACTCATAGGCCGAGAGGCCCTGCACGACAACGCTGGATTTGGCCAGCGCAGCGGCATCGATGTGCGGTTGTGCGGTGACCAGTTGCTCGACCTGACGGCCGACCAGGTTTTTCTTGTCCGGCCAGAACTGCACCTGCCAGGAGCGATTGCCCTCGGCCAGTGGGCCAATCAGCAACGGTTGCAATTGTGCCCAAGCTTTTTGTGCATGGAGGAAATCGGCACGAGCGGTCGCAAGGTCGGCCTTGCCTTCGCAGTAGGCCAGCGCACTGACGGCCAATTGGCGGTCAGCTTCAACCCAGCGGCTGTAGGTCGGCAGGATCACTTGTTTGGCGATGGCTGCCGACGTGACGGCTTGAGGATCCTGGGGCGAGCAGGCGCCCAGGGCGAGTGCGGCAAGGCTGGTGAACAACAGCTTGGGACGGAACATGTCGGGCTCCCTTTTTATATGGGCGAAAGCGTATGGGAAATGCGTTAAAGAGAATTCAAAAAGGCCAGCAACGCAGCGCGCTGCTCGGCATTGAAAGCTAAAACCTGTTGCTGCGCGGCCGTAGCTTCACCGCCGTGCCAAAGCACGGCTTCGAGCAGATTGCGGGCGCGGCCGTCATGCAAAAATTGAGTGTGGCCACTGACCGTCTGCGTCAGGCCAATGCCCCACAGCGGCGGTGTGCGCCAGTCACGGCCAGAGGCCTGGAATTCGCTACGGTTATCGGTGAGGCCTTCGCCCATGTTATGCAGCAACAGATCGCTGTAGGGGCGAATCACTTGATTGGCCAGTTCAGGTTCTGCGGCATTCGCGGCGGTGGTGAATTTCGGTGTGTGGCAGGACTGGCAACCGGCCTGATAGAACAGGTTTTTGCCGGCCAGCACCTGCGATCCGTTGACGTCACGGCGGGCCGGGACTGCCAGGTTACGGCTGTAGAACAGCACCAGGCGCAAGATGTTGTCGCTGACTTCCGGCTCGCCATTCGGGCCATTGCCGTTGGGCGCTTGCAGGCAGTCAGTCTGGGCCTGGGTGCAATCATCAAAGGGCCGCAGGCTGGTCGTGAGGCCCATATCACCGGAAAACGCGTGAACGTTTTGCTGATTGAGATTGGGTTGTCCGGCTTTCCAGCCAAAACGGCCCAAAACGGTCTTTTGTTGCGCGTCATCCCAGACCCGGTTCGGACGTCCGGCGATGCCGTTTTTGTCTTTAGCCTGCGCGTCGGCGTTGGCCAGAATAGCCGCGTCGGAGATGGCTTCGAGCAGTCCGAGGCCGATCATCGGCGGAGCGACCCGCGCGGAAAAAAGCGTGTCGGGATGCATCGGGCCATAGCCCAGTTGGGTGATCAGCAGTTTGGGTTTGCGCAGTTCGATTTCGGTGCCGTCCGTAAAGCGCACCGGGACCGAATCGTAGTCGACGCGAACCTTGCCTTCGGGGGCGACGCCGGGCACGGCCATGTCTTGAAGCTGCCCGCCGTAGACGGGCTCAGGCACCACACCCATGTGTTCGATGATCTTGGCATAGGCCGGGGTGTCGGGGATCGACAGACGCACCAGCATCGACACGGCGTTATCGGAATCGGCCGTCGGCGGATGGCCGCGACCGTCCTTGATGTGGCAGTTCTGGCAGGCGTTGGTGTTGAACAGTGGGCCGAGGCCATCGCGAGCAGTGGTGGTCGACGGGGCGATCACCCACGGGCTGCGGAAGAAACTGTTGCCGACGCTGAAGTCCAGCCGACGGGTTGGCGAGAGGTTGGCTGAAGGCAGGGAAAATGCGTTCTGGTCGGTTTTTCTGACGGTCGCCGCGCCGCCGGAGCGAGCTTCACCGGGTTCGGCCTTGGTAAAACGCGGAGCGTCATCGCAGGCACTCAGGCCGAGGGCCAGAATCAGTGCAGACAAGCGAAGAGGCAGCGAGGGCATCAGCAATCCTGAAAGGCGAGCAAAACAAGGGCGCAAAGTCTAACAGGGCAGGGGAGTTTGAATAAGAGGAATTATCGTTTGCTCTCACAGGTTGACCGCGATTCCCTGTGGGAGCGAGCTTGCTCGCGATGGGGCCATCATTGCCAACATTCATTTTGAACATACTACCGATATCGCGAGCAAGCTCGCTCCCACAGGGTATTGCGTTCAGGCAGGTATAAAAAAGGCGACCCGAAGGTCGCCTTTGTCATTCGCTCGGTCAGCGTTGATCAGAACTCGTGATCAGCGTTGTCCGGGTTCAGGTCACTGATGCCCAGTTTGCCGGCAGCCTGTTCGATCGAGGTGGTCTGCTTGACCAGCGCAGCAATGGCGTCACGCACAATCTGGTTGCCCGCGGTGTTGCCGGCAGCGATCAGTTGGTCGTAATGCTCACCCTTGTTGGCGTGATCAACCATGACCTGGATTTTGGCTTCAGTGGCGGCCAGGTCAGCCTTGAGCGCAGCGTCGGCAGCCGGGTCGACTTTGGCCACCAGCGACGACAGGCTGGCACCGGTCATCTTGGTGCCATCTGTACGGGTGTATTCGCCCAGGTACACGTTACGAATGCCCTTGGCATCGTAGAAGTGCGAGTTGTGGGTGTTGTCGCTGAAGCAGTCCTGCTCGTCTTCAGGGGAGTTGGCTTCCAGGGAAACCTTCATGCGCTCGCCCGCCAGTTCGCCCAGCGAGAGGCTGCCCATGCCGAAGAGCATTTTGCGCAGACCGCTTTCAGCCGGTTCTTCTTCCAGCTCGGCGCGGTAGTTGTCAGGCACGTTCGGCTTCCAGTTGCCGACCATTTCTTCCAGGTCGCTGACCAGCAGTTGAGTCACGGCTTTCAGGTAAGCGCGACGACGATCATTGTGGCCACCGGTAGCGCCGGCGCCTTCCAGGTAGTCCGAAGCAGGACGGTTGCCAGCACCCGGCCCGGTGCCGTTCAGGTCCTGGCCCCAGAGCAGGAATTCGATGGCGTGGTAACCCGTCGCGACGTTCGCTTCGGCACCGCCCAGCTCGTTCAGGCTGGCGAGCTTTTCCGGCGTGATGTCCGTCACGTCGATCTTGTCTTCGCCAATCTGAATAATCGGGTTGGCGATGATGTTGGCGTTGGCGCCCGGGTTACCCAGAGCGTGCTCGTAACTCTTGTCGACGTAGTCGATCAGGCCTTCATCGAGCGGCCAGGCGTTAACCTGACCTTCCCAATCGTCGATGATGGTGTTGCCGAAGCGGAACGCTTCACTCTGCAGGTAAGGCACGCGCGCGGCGACCCAGGCAGCACGAGCGGCTTTCAGGGTTTCGGCATTCGGCTTGGCGAGGAAGGCGTCGATAGCGGTTTGCAGGGTTTTCGCGGTGGATTCGGCATCGCTGAAGACCGCAAAAGCCATGTCGGCGTAGTGCGCGACAACGGCTTTGGCAGCGGCTTCATCGACTTTGCCAGCGTCAGCAGACGCAGCAGGTGCGGTGGTGCTGGCGGCCGGAGTAGGCGCTTGAGGAGCAGCAGCCTTGTCTTTGCCTTCGCCGCAACCAGCGAGGGAAATAGCGATGGCCAGCAAACTGGCGGTAGCCAGAGGCATACGAATCATGGCGAACATCCTGCTTCGGTAAATATGGACAGGCGCGGGGGTGCGCAAAACTGCGACATAATGCAAATCTTTCGCATTATGTGTAAAGGGCTGTGATTGGAAATATTTCTTGTTCGCACCGAAAAGATCGCAGCCTGCGGCAGCTCCTACGCAGATCGCATTTCCGCGTAGGAGCTGCCGCAGGCTGCGATCTTTTGGCTGTGACGAAGAACCTACAGGCTCAACGCATTACTGCGTTGAGCCTGTTTCAGATAAGCGCTCAGCTCCCGCGCAGGCAACGGTTTGCTGTAGAGATAGCCCTGACCTTCGTGACAGCCTTCGGAGATGATGTAAGTCTCTTGCTCGGTGGTTTCCACGCCCTCGGCGATGACCTGCATGCCAAGGCTTTTGCCGAGCTGGATGATCGCGCGAACGATGGTCGCATCGTCGTCGTCATCGAGCAGGTCCTGAACGAAGCTCTTGTCGATCTTGATCTTGTCCAGCGGCAGGCTTTTCAGATAACTCAGCGACGAGTATCCGGTCCCGAAGTCGTCGATAGCGATCAATGCCCCCGAGCGGCGCAGGCTGAGCAGGTGCTGCGCGGCGGTGCTGATGTCTTCCATCAGGCCGGTCTCGGTGACTTCCAGCTCCAGGCTGCGCGGCGGCAGGCGATAGATTTGCAGCAGGTTGTTGACCACCCGCGGCAGCTCGGCGTGGTGCAGTTGCACGGTGGACAGGTTGACCGCCATGCGCAGGTCGCTGAACCCCTGGTCGTGCCATTCGCGCAGCTGTCGGCAGGCCTGGTCCAGCACCCATTCGCCAATGGCGATGATCGTGCCGTTCTGCTCGGCCAGTGGAATGAACAGATCTGGCGGCACCAGCCCGTGTTCCGGGTGTTGCCAGCGAATCAGCGCCTCGACGCCGACCACCCGGTGATCGCGGTAGCTGATCTGCGGCTGGTAGACCAGGTAGAACTGATTGCGGGTGAGGGCGTCGCGCAGGTCTTTTTCCAGTTCGCGGCGCCGGCGCATTTCGCTGTCAACGCTGGCAATGTAGAACTGATAGCGGTTGCGCGAACGGGTCTTGGCCAGGGTCATGGTCTGTTCGGCTTTCTGCAACAGCTTCTCGGTGCTGTCGCCATCTTCCGGGAACAGGGTGATGCCGATGGTTGCGCGCAGGCGGATTTCCTGATGATCGAGGGCAAACGCCGCTTCCAGGTCATCGAGGATGCTTTGCGCCAGTTCGGCGGCTTCGTAAGGTTGCTCGATGTCGGCCTGAACCAGTGCGAACTGATCGCCCCCCAGGCGAGCGAGCGCGCCGAGACGGCCGCTGTGAGCACGCAGACGGTCTGCCAGAGCCAACAGCAATTGGTCGCCGGTCTGGTAGCTGAACTGCTCGTTGATGCCTTTGAAATCGTCCAGGCCCACACACAGCACCGCGACCCGGCGTTGCAGGCGGCCGGCGTCTACCAGAATCTTGTCCAGTTGCGTTTGTAACTGCTGACGATTCGGCAGGCCGGTGAGGAAATCGTATTGAGCCATGCGCAACAGGCTGTTTTCGGCTTCGTGGCGCAGATGGGTATTGCGTTCGATGGACTCAAGCAACTGGTTGGCGGTGTTGATCCAGATCCCCAGTTCGTTCTTTTCGTGGCCCTTGAGCTGCGGAATCTTGTGTTCGCTGGGACGGTCGGGATTGACGTTGGTCAGGTGTTCGATGATCCGCGACAGCGGTTTGGTCAGCAGCCAGTGATAAACCAGGTACAGCACCAGGCCCATGGCCATGGCCCGAAGCACGCCGGAAATAAAGATGATCACCGAGCTGACAATAAAACCCTGACCGTAGGTGGCGGTGTCGAGGGTGATGCTGAGGTCGCCGTAATATTCGCTGTAGGGGCCACGCCCCACCAGTTGCGTGGTGAACGTGCGCTCCTGACCCAGAATAAGGTCGGTCAGCCAGCGGCTGTGAGAGTGCTGCAAGTCACGGGACTTTTCCGCGAGCATGGCTTCATTGGGATGGCCGATGGAGGCCATGCGCACGGCGTCGTCCTGGAACAGGCCTTCGATCACCTGCATACCCATTTCCCGATCGAGGCTGTACACCGCCTGGGTCGAGGGGTCGCGAAACATGTCGAGGATGCGCTGGGCATCATTGGCCACGGCCTGGCGTGTTTTATAGGCATCGAAAACGATCTGCGCGCAGCTCAACACCACGCCGACGATCAATGCCGACAGGAGCACGACCCGGAGCAACTTCACCGACAAGCTGTTTTTGAGTTCCAGCTTCAAAGGGTTATTCCTTGTTCCGTGCGGGTAACGTCAAATTGCCATGAGTATTGGCAATCCTGCGATGGCAGTCAAAGGGACAATCAAGCCTTGCAGATTTTGTCTGCCGGCTTGGCCGCATTGCCTCGGTGACTGGCAATTGGAACCCATTAGTAATGTGTCGGTAGGCACCTCCTGCAACTTGAGGGGCAGGAGAGAATATTTGTGTCTGGTTGAGGGTAGACGGCTGTGGCGTTGAGGCAAGGGAACGTTTGTTTTTGAGATAACGCTTCAGGTCCTGCAAGTCGCCAGGGCTCAGGGTGCGGGCCGCCTGCTTCTAATGCATTAACGCAACATCTTGTAAAGCGGAACGGTCTGGCTGTATTCGAGGATCCCTCCTACATCAATCCTTTTTCCCCATTGTTAACGTGCCCGCCAATTTCGCGTGCATAAACCATGGACGGTTTGGACATCGCGCTTCATTTCCTGTCATAGAGCCGGTCAGCGAAAACCCTGATTTTGATGTGGAGAGCTTGCTCACCTCGCCGCACAGCTGAATGTGTATGACTGGTTGTGGGGCCAGATTCAATTGGCTCGTCTATGGGGCTGGCAGCAACCCGAGCAGGTGCACTTTTTGCTGACCCAGAGCCTGCAAGCGCCGGGCTACCTTGCACCGAACTCGTGGCTCCCCAGCCCGAAGAGGACCCAGCGGCACACTTTGAGCGCGTGTATCAGCAAACGCTGTATTGGCAGGGAGATGCCCCCGTATGAAACGTGTCATTCAAGGCTTGACCCTCGGCAGTTGCCTTTCTCTGACTGTGGGTTGTGCGGCTGTCGGTAAGCCAGACAGCTTTACCTTCATTCCCGATTTCCCACCTGACTTCAAGTACGAACTGAAGGCCATCTACCTGCCCGCCAAAGGGCAGACGTGCAGCTTGCCCGGCGGGCGAAATTTTCAGGTCAGCTTCAACAAGCCCAACATGGAATACGTAGGCACTGCTGAGATTGAGCTGTACAGAACCGTGAGCGACTGCCCGATGGCATTGAACCTTGTGGAGCTCAAGGTCATAGGAGTTTTTGGCCCGGGACGAAGTAATCGCAGCTATGACTACGCCTCCTTTGCCGTGCGCCCGGAGTTGTTGGAGCGACACATGGGCACTTTCAGCGATGACGGCGTGGGGGAGTTCTTTGGCGAATGCCTGTGGTCTTTTCGCACGGTAGGGCCGAAGCGCTACCTGATAAAACTGCTCACGTGCAAAAAAATGGATGCACAGGGCAATGTCGGTCGAAGTCGTCCTTTCACGGCGTACACGCTGACTCAGCTACCGGGGAAAACCGTAAGGCTGAAAATCAAGTTGGCCGAGGAGGAAATACCAGCCATAGCTGATACCTGGAGCAAAGTCCCCGGCGGATGGAAACGCTGCATGGGCGATAACTTTGAAGACCGATACGCCTTTTGCTACGGCAATCACAAAGATTTCAGCACTTTCAAAATGGTGGATGAGCGAGTCTGCACCATTTACCCGGGCTGCACGGAAAACAAGGACGAAACTCCATGACGCATTGCAAAGCGCTGTATTGGCAGGGAGATGCCCCCGTATGAAACGTGTCATTCAAGGCTTGACCCTCGGCAGTTGCCTTTCCCTGACCGTGGGTTGTGCGGCTGTCAGCAAGCCTGGCAGCTTTACCTTCATTCCCGATTTTCCACCTGACTTCAAGTACGAACTGACAGCCACCTACGTGCCCGCCAAAGGGCAAACCTGCACAGTGCCAGGCGGAAAAAACACTCAGGTTGGTTTCAATCAGATCAATGCGCCATACAAAGACACTTCCGAGATTGAGCTGTACAGAACCGTGAGCGACTGCCCGCTAGCGCTGAACCATGTGGAGATCAAAATCACGGGAATTTTTGGCCCGGAACGAAGTGACAGCAGCTATGACTACGCCTCCTTTGCCGTGCGCCCGGAGTTGTTGGAGCGACACATAGGCACTTTCAGCGATGACAGCGTGGGCGAGTTCTTCGGCGAATGCCTGTGGTCTTTTCGCACGGTAGGGCCGAAGCGTTACCTGATAAAACTGCTCACGTGCAAAAAAATGGATGCACAGGGCAATGTCGGTCGAAGTCGTCCTTTCACGGCATACACGCTGACTCAGCTTCCGGGGAAAACCGTAAGGCTGAAAATCAAGTTGGCCGAGGAGGAAATACCAGCCATAGCTGATACCTGGAGCAAAGTACCCGGCGGATGGAAACGCTGCATGGGCGATAACTTTGAAGACCAATACGCCTTTTGCTACGGCAATCACAAAGATTTCAGCACTTTCAAAATGGTGGATGAGCGGGTCTGCACCATTTACCCAGGCTGCACGGAAAACAAGGACGAAAATCCATGAGCATTGAACCTTTAGCCGCCAGTGATGTGGCATTCATGCAAGGCAACATTCACGCCTGCCCATTGCGTGGCCATTCAACGAGTTTTCAGTTCGTGGACGAGTTTGGCGATGGCAAGCCTTATGCCGGCTTGACCTATGAAGTTACCGATTACGAAGACACCATCTACACCGGAAAGCTCGATGCGACCGGTTCCGCGAAGGTGGACAACCACTTCTGCGGCCCTGTGGTGCTCAAACTGAATAGTCCCTATCAAGGAAGTGAGAAAACATACACATTTTTGCAGGGAAGACCGCACTACCCACTCCCCATCACCGAACTCCAGGTACGCGCCGAAAAAACCCGTTTCTTCAACAAATCAGGCGTACGCACCCAAGCCAATCCAGCAAAAGACCTCGCTGATGCCACTGCCTATTACCAGGTCGAAGTCAGCGAATTGGTAAAACACGTAGCGCACTTACCGCCCCTGGCCTTTCGTCGCGATCCACCGAATATGGTGGTGCACAAACTGCTGCGATCCACTCCCAAAACCAGAGCTTTCACGATTGTCGATAAAAGCGCCCCGGATGGCGGGCTCAGCGCGGTCTTCAGTCAGGTGGACATGGCCACGGTCGAGTTGGGATTTTTCCCGCCCCCGCCCAAACCAAAGGGCATTGCCCTGTTGCCGAATAAACATCATGTGATGGAAGTGCGCCCCATGAGGGCGCTACGCCCGATGTTGTCGACCGGCAACGAGTTTTGCGCACTTAACCTCTATCAATTGGCGTTGATGGCAACCCTGAGTTACACCGATTTTGGTCAGGAACCGGACACCCAACCGGTCAAGACCGACAGTGTGAGCTTCCCCTTGCAGCCAACCAGCGGCAACTGGTTCGGCCATGCCCTGCCGCAGTTTGATGAGTTGTGGAAAGTCGATGCCACGCAGACGAAAAAGTACTACCCGCTTTATGAAGAGGTGCCTTACTCGAAACGGCTGGAAGTGGTGCCATTCGACCCGCAACTCTACCCCGAGGTCAACAACCCCGAATTGGGTGATGAGCAGGAGCACCCGACCAAACTGCACTTTCTCGATGATCGCAAGAAGGTCAAAAGCTCGGACACGCAGGCATTTATCACCCATCACGACGAATTGATATTGGTTAGCGTGCGCGGAACCAATGAGCTGCTCGCCGACGGCCTGCGTGATGCGGATGCCCAGCAGGTTCCGTTTGAGGAAGGGGAAGGCAAGGTTCATAACGGTTTCTACGAAGCCGCCAAGGTCGCCTATACGTTTGTCGTCGGCTATCTGGAAAAATTCTACAGCGGGCAAAAGTTGGTGATTACCGGGCATAGTCTGGGCGGAGCGGTGGCACTGATACTGTCCGAGATGCTACGACGCAATAAACGCTATCAACCGGACATCGTCCTATACACCTACGGCGCCCCCCGCGCCGGTGACGCCACCTTCATCAAAAACGCCCACCCCTTGAACCATCACCGGATCGTCAACCACAACGACCCCGTGCCGAGCGTACCCGCCACCTGGATGAACACGCCGTCCAAGCCGATGTATGTCGCCCATGGGACGGTACTTGTCCTCAACCCGGCCGCTGGCTTGGCGCTCTTGATCGTGGGGATGGTCAACTTCGGGGGCGAGCCCTACGCGCATCACGGCAAACTGCGCCACTTCATGCCGGTGGTGTTCGGCGAAGGTCACAAGTCCTCCATCCTCTGGGAACCGGGTTGCAGCACGATCAATGATCATGGCTGCGCCGAGGCACTGCGACAGATCGATGGCCTGCCCAAACGCGGCTCACTCCTGCGGCAGGTGCTGGAGGCCGCCGATCACTCGATGGTCGGCAGCTACATCCCCGGTTGCTGGGCCAGCCTGCGCCGTTGGCAGCAGGCGCAGGAACTCAAGCGCTCACTGGTGACTGCTCAGGAGTTCGAACGGATCGACGACGCCTTGCGAAACATCAGCAGACAGCTGGACGACCTCCAGCAGAAACTCGAAAACAACCCCCCCGCACATGCCAATTACCATCAAGACGCGCAAAAGTCCGAGGCTCTCAAGGAAGAAAAGGGAAAGATTCAGATGACCCAGACTCGCCTGCTGGCCCTACACAACCAGCGAGTCACCGAGACCGAAGTTTACGGCAGCTACGCCGACCAGCCCGAGTGGGTGCAGGAAAACCTGCTGCGCTGGAATGCCCATCCGGAGAACATCGCTCAGGAGCAGTTGGCGATGATTCCGCCAGTGCCCAAAGACCATGACGCGGCCATTGCCGCAATCACGGGAGGGCATGCTGTGGGCGCCCCTTTCAATCTGGATATTGATTCGATTATTTAGCGCTTATGCCTATTGGCAGCACAGTTCCCGTGTTGCTGTGGGCTAGAAAAAGTAATCATGCCAACACTCCCGATCCCACCCACACCAGGACAAGGCAACGCGTTCTAACTATCCGCAAGGGACGCGTAAAGGCGGATTTGTTTCTCAAACGTGAGCGTGATGTAGCGGCTAACTCAAAAGTGAGAGCTGCGAAGGCTGTGATCTTTTGATCTTTATGTCCGCAAACCTTGTAGGAATAACCCCATTGTGGCGAGGGAGCTTGCTCCCGCTGGGCTGCGACGCAGCCCCAAGCCCTGGCACCCAATTTCTTCAGACACTCCGCAGCGCCCGGTTTTATGACGGCTATGCCGCCGAACGGGGGCAAGCCCCCTCGCCACAATGACCGCGCAACCGTCCTACCCCCCCCCGGTTGCAGACACCAAAGTCGACGCCTAAAGTTCTCCCGTGGCTGACATCAATCGGCTACGGGGTTTCGCAGCCCTTACGATACGTGTAGTAACCTAGCACCCTAAAAAGTAACGACGGTCGCCTCAACGCCCGTAGTCCGTTTTATGGTGGCTGTGTGTGGGAGATCTTCGGGTCTGCCGGGTTCCTCGTATCCCTGGTCTGCGAACCCGCACATAGCTACCACCCCATTCGTTTCGCAGCGAACGGCAGTAGCTCTTCTTTTAGATTCGAGGAAGATTTACTTATGACAATGAACAACCCGTCACGCCGCTTCACCCCCATGGCCCAATTCGCCACCGATTACCCCGTCCTGCTCATTGACAGTAATGCGCCGCTACGCGAACTCCACAACTGTGTCAGCGAACGCCTTAACGCCGCCCTCAAGTACCTGAACCTGATGGCCTGCACCAGCCTGCCGGACTACGCCGAGAACGACATCAACACCGTCACCAACATCGCCCGGATCCTGATCCAGGATGTTGCCGATGTGTTTGGGGTGATTGAGCAGCGTGGTTTTGAGGCACCCCAGAACCAGTAGCCAATTTTCAGGCATAAAAAAACCCGGCAATGCCGGGTTTTTTTGACTGCAAGCAGACTTAAGCGGTGAAGGTTTTGCCTTCGAACTGCTCAGCCACGAACTTCCAGTTGACCAGGTTCCAGAACGCTTCAACGTACTTCGGACGCAGGTTGCGGTAGTCGATGTAGTAAGCGTGTTCCCAGACGTCGCAGGTCAGCAGCGGGGTGTCGCCGCCGGTCAGCGGGTTGCCGGCGCCGATGGTGCTGGCCAGGGCCAGGGAACCGTCAGCTTTTTTCACCAGCCAGCCCCAACCGGAACCGAAGGTGCCGACCGAAGTCTTGGTGAATTCTTCTTTGAACTTGTCGAACGAACCGAAAGCCGCGTTGATGGCCTCAGCCAGTGCGCCGGTTGGTTGACCGCCGGCGTTTGGCGCCAGGCAGTTCCAGTAGAAAGTGTGGTTCCAGACCTGAGCGGCGTTGTTGAAGATGCCACCCGAAGAAGTCTTGACGATTTGTTCCAGGGTCTTGCCTTCGAACTCGGTGCCTGGCACCAGGTTGTTCAGGTTCACGACGTAGGTGTTGTGGTGCTTGTCGTGGTGATACTCCAGCGTTTCCTGGGAAATGTGCGGCTGCAGTGCATCGTGTGCGTAAGGCAGTGGCGGCAATTCGAAAGCCATGGTGATTCTCCTAATCAGGTCAGTTGCGGTGAGCGCAAGGCCGATCACGGGCGGCCAGACAAGCGCCGGGGAGTTTGTACTCTTTGGCGGCGCAGGTGTCGGATCATAGCACCGGGGGGGCGGCTTAACCACGCAACAACTGTGTGGAATAGAGGCTCCAGAGCTGTTTGGAATAATCAGGCCGCAGTGATCAATTGAAAGGTCACGGTAAACATCATCACCGCCACCAGCAGGTCGAGAATCCGCCAGGTGCTCGGGCGTGCCAGCCACGGTGCCAGCCACGCGGCGCCCAGCGCGAGGGTGAAAAACCACAGCAATGACGCACTGGCCGCGCCCACCACATAAGCGCCCGGCACTGTTTGTTGTGCTCCGAGAGAACCGATCAGCAACACGGTGTCCAGATACACGTGAGGGTTGAGCAGCGTCACCGCCAGTGCACTGAGCAATACCGCTCGCAATGAACGCACGGTCTGATTTTCGCCCTGTTGCAGACTTTGCTTCGAGCAGGCACGACGCAGTGCCAGACTGCCGTACCACAGCAGAAACGCTGCACCGCCCCAACGGGCAATGGCCAGCAACGTCGGGTTCTGCGCCAGCACCGTCGCCAGGCCGAACACCCCGGCGGCCACCAGCAACGCATCGCAGGTCACGCAGAGTGCGGCTACCGGCAGGTGATGTTCGCGGCGCAAGCTTTGCGCCAGCACGAACGCATTTTGCGTACCGATCGCCATGATCAATCCCGCAGCGACCAACAGGCCGTTCACATAGCTTTGCCACATAAGGTTTACTCCGCGTTTGCCGCGAGTTGGCGCAGTACCGACATTGCGCGCTGGGCGTCGGCCTGGCCGACAAACAGTTCGTGCTGGTCATTCTCCTGTTCCAGGCTGTATAAGAAAAACAAATATTACTGATCGCTCATTAGGAAAACTGATGTTCGACTATAAATTACTGTCCGCCCTGGCTGCGGTGGTTGAGCAAGCCGGATTCGAGCGCGCCGCTCAGGTGTTGGGGTTGTCACAATCGGCGATTTCCCAGCGCATCAAGTTGCTCGAAGCGCGTATCGGCCAGCCCGTGCTGGTGCGGGCCACGCCGCCGGCGCCGACCGAGATTGGCCGGCGCCTGCTCAACCATGTGCAGCAGGTGCGTTTGCTGGAGCGCGACCTGCAAAGCGCGGTGCCGGCGCTGGACGAAGAAGGCTTGCCAGAACGCCTGCGCATCGCCCTCAACGCTGACAGTCTGGCCACGTGGTGGGCCGAGGCAGTGGGCGACTTTTGTGCTGAGCAACATCTACTGCTCGACCTGGTGGTGGAGGACCAGACCGTCGGCCTCAAACGCATGCGCGCCGGTGAAGTGGCGGCGTGCGTGTGTGCCAGCGAACGTCCTGTGGCGGGTGCCCGCAGCGTGTTGCTGGGTGCCATGCGTTACCGTGCGTTGGCCAGCCCGGCATTTATTGCCCGGCATTTCCCCCAAGGAGTGAGGGCCGATCAGTTGGCCCGCACGCCGGCGCTGGTGTTCGGCCCGGATGATTTTTTGCAGCACCGCTATCTGGCGTCATTGGGCGTGGACGGTGGTTTCGAACATCATTTGTGCCCGTCATCCGAAGGGTTTATACGCCTGATCGAAGTCGGTCTAGGCTGGGGGCTGGTGCCGGAGTTGCAGGCGCGCGAACAGCTTGAACGTGGTGTCCTGGTGGAGTTGTTGCCAGATAAACCGATCGATGTGCCGTTGTACTGGCATCATTGGCGCAATGGTGGCCAGTTGCTGGGGTTACTCACCGAGCATCTGGTGCGTTTATCTAAACAGTGGCTGGTGCCCTGGGAGCAGCAGTAAGCGTCAAGCTGCAAGCCGCAAGTAAAGAGCTTGCGGACCGGTTTTAACTTGCAGCTTGTAGCTTGACGCTAGGAGCTGCATCTGTAGGAGCAATGCATGAAAATTCTGGTCACCGGCGCAAGCGGCTTCATTGGCGGGCGCTTTGCGCGATTCGCCCTGGAGCAGGGCCTGGACGTACGGGTCAACGGCCGCCGGGCCGAAGGCGTCGAACATCTGGTACGGCGGGGCGCGGAGTTCGTCCAGGGCGACTTGAGTGATCCAGAACGGGTTCGCGAGCTGTGCGCGGACGTCGAAGCCGTGGTGCATTGCGCCGGCGCGGTGGGGCTTTGGGGGCGTTATCAGGACTTCTATCAGGGCAACGTGCTGGTCACCGAAAACGTCGTTGAAGCCTGCCTGAAGCAAAACGTCCGGCGGCTGGTGCACTTGTCGTCACCTTCTATCTATTTCGATGGTCGCGATCACCTGGGGCTGACCGAAGAGCAGGTGCCCAAGCGCTTCAAGCATCCTTATGCGGCGACCAAATACCTGGCTGAGCAAAAGGTCTTCGGCGCTCAGGAGTTTGGCCTCGAGGTGCTGGCCCTGCGCCCGCGCTTTGTCACCGGTGCAGGTGACATGAGCATCTTCCCGCGTCTGCTGAACATGCAGCGCAAAGGGCGTTTGGCAATCATCGGCAACGGCCTGAACAAGGTCGATTTCACCAGCATGCAGAACCTCAACGAAGCCATGCTCAGCTGTTTGCTGGCGACGGGGTCCGCGCTTGGCAAGGCCTACAACATCAGCAACGGCACGCCGGTGCCGCTGTGGGATGTGGTCAATTACGTGATGCGCCAGATGGAAGTCCCACAGGTCACTCGCCACCGATCCTACGGTTTGGCCTACAGCGTTGCCGCGCTGAACGAGGGCTTTTGTGCACTTTGGCCGGGGCGTCCGGAGCCGACACTGTCACGCTTGGGCATGCAGGTGATGAACAAAAACTTCACCCTCGATATCAGTCGCGCCCGGCATTATCTGGACTACGATCCCAAGGTCAGTCTGTGGACGGCGCTCGATGAGTTCTGCGGCTGGTGGAAGGCCCAGGACCCGGGCGCAAAATAAACACTGAACCGAGCCAGCGGATCACGGTCGATCAATGCGGCGAGCTCAGGGTTTATACTCGTCGCATTTAGCCATCACTGTGGTTCAGAAAGGTTGCCTCATGTCCATGCGTAACGATGCCAACGACGACTTCGATGATGTACCGAGCCTGCGTGCCGACCCCCTCGATGACGACGATTTTCCGCTCACCGCCACTCCCCGTGAACACAACCACGTGCATGCGCGGCCCGTGGCCAAGGTCAAAGGCCCGAGCACCGGCCCGCTGTGGGCATTGGTCGGGGCATTGCTTTTTGCCTTCGCCGGCCTTGCCTGGTGGAGCTTTCAGCAGATCTCTCTGATGGAGCAGCAACTGGTCGCGACTCAGGAAAGTTTCGCACGTATCAGTGAGGAAGCAGCGGGGCGCTTGCAGGACATTTCCGGCAAAGTGGTCGCCAGTCAGTCGAACGTCACCAGTGACAGCGAAGCGCTGAAACTGAAAATCAAGCAACTGGAAACCAGGCTGCTGGAGCAGAACCAACAGCAGCAAGGCGTGGTCGGTCAGGCGTCGGACCTCGACAAGCGTTTGGCACAGATGGCTGCACAGAACGTTGAACAACACACCGTCAACACTCAGTTGCAAACCGATCTGAAAGCCCTGAGCGCTGAACTGACAGCCCTGAAAAACACCCCGACCGACTCCAGCAAGTTTGACGCCCAGTTGAAAAGCCTTGGTGCCGATATCGCGGCCTTGAAGAAGCAGGGCAACCCGAGCGCGGCCATCGAACGCCTGGAGCAAGAACTGGTGGTGATCAAAAGCCAGCAGGACAACCGCCCGGCCGCCTCTCAAGGCAGCAGCGCCAACGTCGCCGAATTCGACGCCTTCCGTGGCCAGGTCACGCGCAATATCACCACCTTGCAGAGCCAGATTCAGAACCTGCAGCAGCAGATCAGCGCTCGACCTTGATGTTTAAAGGTCAAAAGATCGCAGCCTTCGGCAGCTCCTACATGGATTGAGGTCTACCCGTAGGAGCTGCCGAAGGCTGCGATCTTTGCTTTACCTGACCTTGTCTTCCCGCCCGCGCAGCAACATGTTCGGCATGGCAATCGCCGCCGCTAGCCCCAGCAACGACACCGCTGCACTGACCATCAGCAAATGCTGGAAGGTCAGCAGCAGTTCGGCGCGCAAGGCATTTTGCGCGTCGCCCGGTGCGGCGTTCAGACCATCGAGCAGAACGTTCCCGGAACTGCCCTCGGCGATCAGCGCCGAGCCGGTCAAATGGGCGAAGCTCGAATCCTGCAACAGCGCCAGTAACAAGGCCGACATCAACGCCACTCCCACTGCGCCACCGAGTGAGCGAAACAGGTTGGTGGTGCTGGTGGCGACGCCGATGTCCCGTTGTTCCACCGAGTTTTGCGTGCCGACCAATGAGGTCGGGAATTGCATGCCGGCGGCGATGCCGCAGAGCAACATGAAGAAGCTGCTGCTGATCATCGCTTGCGGCGGGCTGAACGCCATGCCGAGAATCGCGATCGGGGTGAGCAGGGCGCCTGTCAGGATCATCGGTTTGTAGCGACCGGTCACCGAGGTCCGGCGACCGGCGAAGTAGGCACCCATCGGCAACCCCATCGCCAGCGGCAACAGGTGCAGTGCGGCGCTGTCGGCCCCGGCCCCGGTGACGCTCTGGAAGCGCAGCGGCATCAGTACGATCAGCGAAATCGCCTGGAAACTGGTGAAGAAAATCGTGCACCAGCAGAGGATCGCGTTGCGATTGGCGAACAGGTGCATCGGCAGCAACGGCTCGCGCGCCCGGCGTTCATGCCAGACGAACAGCGCCAGGGTCAGCACTGCACACGCCAGCAACCCGAGCACTTCGCGGCTGCGCCACGAATGCCCCTGGCCGATCTGAGTGATGCCCAGCAGCAATGCGCTCAGGCCGATGATCATCAGCAGTGTGCCCAGGTAGTCGATGATCGGCTTGCGCTGCGGCACCGGCAAACCGACCAGCGTGCGGTTAGCCACCAGCCAGGCACCGAGGCCCAGCGGCAGGTTGATCAGAAACACCCAGCGCCACGACAAATACTCGGTCATGTAACCGCCGAGCACCGGCCCGGCCACGCTGGCCATCGCGTACATGCTGCTGAAGTAACCCTGATAACGCCCGCGTTCGCGAGGCGGCACGATGTCGCCGATGATCGCCTGGCTGACCGAAATCATCCCGCCGGCGCCGATGCCCTGAATGATCCTGGCGAGGACAAGCTGCTCCATGCTCTGGGCCATGCCGCAGAATACCGAAGCCAGGGTGAACAGTCCCATGCCGAACAGCATCAGCCGTCGACGGCCATAGAGGTCGCCGAGCTTGCCGTAGATCGGCACCGCCACGGTCATCGCCACCATGTAGCCGGAGATCACCCAGGCCAACAGACTGACATCCTTGAACTGGGCAGAAATCGCCGGCATCGAGACGGCGACGATGGTTTGATCCAGCGCCCCGAGAAAGATCGCCAGCATCAAGGCGATCAGCACACTGCGGATGGCCGGTTTGGTGGAGTCAGGCTGGTTCAGATTGGTCACGGGTAAAACCTGCGGGCAGTCATTAACCCGCAAGGAGCAAGGCGAGCGGGGATGCTCGCCAGTGTAAGTCGGTAGCAGGCTATTCGATAGTCTTACAAGGAAGCCTGATGTGATTTTCTGCAATGGTTTTCGGCCGACTTGGGAGCCGACGAAATACTCAAGTTCCGATGCGCTGGCTTAAGGCATCGCTTGGGTGTTGAGGATTTTAATTGTTGTTATGGCTCGCAAGCTTCACACGGACACAGTCGGTGAATGGTTTTTATGAATCGAGTGCTTGCATTTTTCGCTTGTGAGTCTGTCAATTGAAGGTGAAAACTGAGTCGATACCTGTACATTTCGCCAATCGGGGCGATTATCGCCCGTTACGTTGAGGCCTGGACTGAAGTTATGAACAAGCCTGCCCTTCCTTCGATTCCTGTATTCAAACTCTATGGCGAGAGCCTGGACTGGCCGACCCCTGACTTGTTGCATTGCGAAACCATTTCCAAACGCAGCCGCGAACACCAATGGGAAATCAAACCCCATCGGCATGCCGATTTATGTCAATTACTGTTTGTGTACAAAGGCCAGGCGGAGCTTGAGATCGAGGGCCAGCGTACGCAGCTGGGCGAAGCCGCGATCCAGATTCTGCCGCCGCTGTCGGTGCACGGTTTTCGATTTTCCGACGACGTAGAAGGCTTTGTGGTGACGCTGGCTGCACCGCTGGTGGCTCATCTTCAAGCGCAGCTGGGCAATTCGCTGAATGCCCTGGCGCAGGCGGAGAGTTACTCGGCAGGCGCCGATGCGGACTACCTCAACAGCCTGTTTTCAGCCTTGCAGAATGAGTACGTAGGGCACCAGCCTGCACGCGAAATGCTCATGCATTCGCTGGTCAGCGTGATCATGGTGTGGGTCAGCCGTCAGGTGATCCAGCGCCGCGCCGCCAGCCAGCGACCACAGCGTGCGCGGGACTACCTCAACGGGTTTATTCAACTGGTGGAAGAGAATTATCGCCAGCACGTGAAGGTCGAGGACCTGGCGCACCGGCTGGGGATTTCCGTGTCCCACCTCAACGGCACCTGCCGCGAGCTGGCAGGGCAGCCGGCGTTGCAAATCATGCACGAGCGTCAGTTGCTGGAGGCCAAGCGACTGCTGACCTACACCAGCATGACCATTTACGAGATGTCGGATGTGTTGGGTTTCTCCGACCCGACCAATTTCACGCGGCTGTTTCGGCGCCGCGTCGGGATTTCACCGAAGGCGTTTCGCGATCGCTTGAAAGCCGATCAGGACAGCGAGGGTTAAGGGCTTCTCGTTATTTGAGGTTCAGGGTCGCAGTGTGTGGAATGCACCGTTCGAAGTTGCAGCTGGCGTAATCGCGCGGCAGTTGCCGGGCCTGTTCAACGCGGTAGGCCGCAGTGCCATACAGCGCCAGCGCGGCGGTGCAAGTGATGAAGATTGCGAGATACCTTCTGGTTTTGACGTTCATGGCGCTGACCTCTGAACCCATACCCCTTATTTCTTGAGGGGTACTGATATCAGCATAGGTCAGATTGAATCCTTTGTAGGCGCTGCCGAAGGCTGCGATCTTTTGATCTTAAAGCCCCACATCCCACGCAGGCTCTTCGGGAAATCTCGACACCAGAAAATCCAGCATGCTGCGCAGCGCCGTAGGCATGTGTTTGCGTGAGGCGTACACCGCGTACATGTTCATCTGCCGGGGTTCGGCGTTGGGCAGCAGGCGCACCAGTTCGCCGCTGTGGATGTGCACGCCGGCCTGGTAGCTGGGCAACATCGCCACGCCGGCGCCGGCCATTGCTGCGCGCAGCAGAGTGCTGGCCTCGTTGGCGCTGATGTTGCCCTGTACCGGCACCGAGACCTGCTCGCCGTCCTGTTCGAAATGCCAGAGGCTTTTGCCGAAGTAGGAGTGGGTCAGGCAATTGTGCTGGCTCAAGTCTTCCACCCGTAGCGGCGTCGGGTGTTCGCGCAGGTAGGCGGGGGAGGCGCAGATCACCGAGCGGCAGACGGTCAGCCGCCGAGCGATCAGGTTCGGGTCCAGGTCGTTGCTGGTACGAATCGCCAGATCGATGCGCTCGTCCACCAGGTTCACCGTGCGATCGAGCATTTGCAGGTCGATGCTGACCCCGGGAAAGCGTTTGACGTACGCCGCCATGGCGTCGGCCAGTTGCGCCTGGCCGAACGAGGTGCTGACGCTGATCCGCAGCAAGCCGCGTGGCGCGTCGTCCGGTTCGCTGACGGCGGCCTGCATGTCGCTCGACAAATCGAGCATCTGCCGACAGCGCGGGAGGATCTCGGTGCCGGCGGCGGTCAGGCTGAGTTTGCGCGTGGTGCGGTGCATCAAGCGTGCCCCGACCCAGTCCTCCAGTTCGGCGAGATAGCGCGACACCACCGGGCGCGACAGGTCCAGATGATCGGCTGCGGCGGACTGGCTGCCGAGGTCGACGACGGTGACGAACACCCGCATTGCTTGAAGACGATCCATGATTTGCCCGCTTTCAGAAACAAACTATGTTCAAGCATCGCATTTTTTGTAGCGAGTCAGGCAACTAAGCTCTGTCCCATCGCCAAACACGGCCTATGCACAACGGAGCAGCACCATGATCGGCTTCACGTCTCTCAAGCGTCTGTTACTCGCTACTGCGACCCTGGGTTTCGCCGCTCATGCGGCCGCCGCCACCCCGGCACTGACCCTGGACGTCTACAACCCAGGCACCGCAGCCATCTTCCCGGTGACTTCGGTGCTGGTCAGCGGTGAGAAAGAAGCGATTCTGGTGGACGCGCAATTCGGCAAATCCCAGGCCGAGCAGGTGGTGGAAAAAATCCGCGCCAGCGGCAAGCAATTGACCACCATCTACATCAGCCACGGTGACCCGGATTACTACTTCGGCCTGGACACCCTCACTGCCGCTTTCCCAAAAGCCAAGGTGCTCGCCTCGCAGCCGACGGTTGATCACATCAAGGCCACCGTTGAAGGCAAAGTCGCATTCTGGGGGCCGAAAATGGGCGCCGACGTACCGGCCAAAACCATCGTGCCGGGCGTGCTCAAGGGCCACAGCCTGACCCTGGAAGGCAAGCAGCTCGACATCATCGGCCTGGACGGCAAACAACCGGACCGGACCTTTGTCTGGATCCCGTCGATCAAAGCCGTGGTCGGCGGTGTGGTCGTGGCGGAGAACATCCACGTGTGGATGGCCGACACCCAAACCGCGCAGTCCCACGCCGATTGGTTGACGACCCTGAAGACCCTCGAAAGCCTGAAACCGAACACCATCGTTCCAGGTCATTACCTGGGTGACAGCGCGCGTTCGCTGGCCGCTGTGCACTTCACCGCCGACTACATCAAGGCGTTCGACGAAGAAACTGCCAAGGCCAAAGAGTCGGCCGAACTGATCGCCGCGATGAAAAAGCGCTACCCGAACCTCGGCGAAGAAAGCTCGCTTGAGCTGAGCGCCAAAGTCGCCAAAGGCGAGATGAAGTGGTAACCCGCGCCTGATTGATCGTTCCCACGTCGAGGCGTCGAACCGTCCGCGTGGGAATGCAGCCCGTGACGCTCCGCGTCACACTTGAACTGGAGAATCTCATGAGCAAGATCGCAATCATTGGTGCCACCGGCCGTGCCGGTAGCCAACTGCTGGAAGAAGCCCTGCGTCGCGGTCATAGCGTCACCGCCATCGCCCGCAATACCTCGAAAATCAGCCCGCGTGCCGGTGTCATCGCCAAGAATGTCGACGTCGCTGACGGCGCAGCGTTGCAAGCAGCGGTTGCAGGTGTTGATGTGGTCATCAGCGCAGCACACTTTTCGACGATCCCGGCCAAGGCGATTATCGAACCGGTCAAAAAGGCTGGTGTGAAACGTTTGCTGGTGGTCGGCGGTGCCGGTTCGCTGTTGGTGCCGGATGGCAGCAAAGTCATCGAATCCCCGAACTTTCCTGAAGAGTACAAGGCCGAGGCCACTGCCGGTGGCGTCTACCTCGACACCTTGCGCCAGGAAAAGGATCTGGACTGGACCTTCCTTTCACCGTCGGCGCTGTTCGTCGAAGGCGAGCGTACCGGCACCTTCCGTGTGGGCAAGGACGATCTGCTGGTGAGCGCCGAAGGCAAGAGCTGGATCACTTTCGCCGACTATGCAATCGCGATGCTCGATGAAGTCGAGAAGCCAGCGCATAGCCGTCAGCGGTTTACCGTCGGTTACTGATCTGTCGCCAAAGCACGGACTATCCCATGGGGGGCCGTGCTTTTTGCTATTCGCAGATTATTAAGGCAGTACTAATCCTGCTCGGTAATGTGTGAAGCATGGATTAAAGCTTTTTGTTGTGGTCGCGAATGTGGACTCAAATGTTAAAAAATAAGGCGGCGAATAGTGGGTTTTGTTGCGTTTTGTTTTTTAAGAATTGTTGAGTAATAACCTTTTGTTTTCTTCAGTTATGTGCTGTTAGAGGGTTTGGGCGCGGGGTAGGTTGTTCGGGGTGGTATGTTGTTTTTCTAAATGTTTACATTGTTGATGCTTCATGTTGTGACGGTTTTTATTCCTACGGGATGTAGCGCGGCGGAGAACTTGTGGCTTCGCATGTGGGCTATTAGTGTTGCGTTCTGGTTTTGGTGGCGAGACACGCGACCAAGACTTGTGAAGAGGAGGTTGTTTGAGGCGGTTTGCGCTCACTATAGGGAGGTGGTCAATGAATTTAGAAACGAAGATGGATCTTCAGGAACGGCTGAAGTTGACTGCACATCAAGCGGTTACCGAGCTGGAAGGAATTACTACTGTAACGAATGCGGCGAAATATGTACCGGTTCAGTATTTTGGCGTCATGGCCGGCGAAAGTGGACCCTCCTATCGGGGTGGAACATTTATTGTGCAAAAACATAACATTGTGGCCATCAAACGTTATGTCAACGCCGCCTTGGCATTACCAGTCGACCTGACGGCGATTGAGAATCAGTTGGGCTACATCAGATCAGATAAAGAGGGATTGGAACCGGCAGACATACAGAGCCTTCATCAGAAGATTCACCAGCATGCACTGTCCTGGAAAACCCTTGAGGGGGAAACCAAGAGTCTTGGGGGGCGACTGGATCTCTTTTCCCGCGGGTTCATCAGTACCGGAAACCTGATCGTGGAGCATCTTAAAAGCTTTCAGGGGTACAAGGATCTGACCGGTACGATTGACACGTTGACGGAGGCGGAGCGGGCTCGGATGGCCGCCATTCCGCTGGGGAACTCGGATACCGATAAGGTCGAAAACCTGAATAAATACTTCACTCGGATGAAAGACGATATCGAGAGTTTCTGTCGAAGGATCAGCGCGGTAAAGGCATTGGCGATAGAGTTCTCCCGCAAGATTACCGAAGACCTGTTGCCTCTCGTCAAAGCAAAACTCGGCGATGTGGAGCGAGCCGGTGTTGATCAGGTCGCAGAGGAAGAGCAACTGAGAGTCGAAATAAAAGAACTGGATGAGCGTATTGCCGAGAAACTCAAGGAGTACGACAGTCTGGTGGGGTATGCCTTTACCGGATTGGTATTTGGCCCCATTGGTGTTGCTATCACCGGCGGCATTTTTGGTTCGAAGGCAGAGGCTACCAGGGCAGAGAAAAACAGCTTGATCGAGACGCGGGATAACGTGCTTAAAAAAATGAATAAGGCGCGCTTGTCCAAGCTGTTGATGGAGCTGCACATAAGGCTGGAAAATATGAAGTCGCAGATGATCGATGCCGAACAGGGGGCGAAAAATCTGGAGGACGTCTGGGCCATTATCTGGATGAACGTTGAGGAATCTCGAGTGCGGCTGTCCGAAGTGGATAACGCCTTTGACCTGAGTTTACTGGTTTTGGATATTCAGGGGGTGGTGGCACCTTGGGAAACCATTAAAGGCTACGCCGCCAACTTGTCTGACGTTTTTAATTCGGTTGTGGATTAAGTTGTAACTAAATTGAGTTCAAGGAAGAATTTTATGACGGTTCATGAGTTTAAGGGTCTGTTCAGCTATGCCGTGCCTGATGTCGCGGTGATGAAACAGGCTAAAAGCCAGTTTGACTTGAAAGTGGCGGATAAAACATACGCATTTGCCCCAGTGGTACAGGAAAAGCTCGAATACCTGCGTACACAGATCAACGACGCAGACCATCAACTGTTTGAACACATCAAGCGGGTGCAGACCTCCCTGTGCAATGTAAGTTTTGAGGGAACTCTGGCGCGTATCGCGGAGATCGAAGGGAACGAGCAGGTCGCTGCCATAACACGCACCAAAAAGATTGAAGAACTTGTGACCTATTACGTACAGCGGGTTACCGGTTCGCTGGCGCCAGTGCTCGCGGCCCAGGACCATCTGGCCCGAGAGCTACCAGAAATTGGCAGCATCACGTTGGTTCAGGAGGGGGCGCAATGGGGCCTTCCCTATGAAACAAGGCGTGAGGCGCAAGAGCGCAGGCGCCTGGTGCTCAGTTCCGATCTGCACGAACTCGCAGAAGAGCAACGCAAGGTCGACGATGCGCTGCAACAGTTCAAGTCCCCCACCTGGATCGACCTCTTCAAGGGCATGATTCCAACCGCCCAGGAGATCGAGGCTGCGCTCAAACTGGTCAGCACCCAAAAGCCTGATCGTGAGTTCCTGGAGCTAGCCTTGAAAAGACTCAACGGCAATCTCGATGGCATCGAACAAGGTCGTCAATACGCAAATTTCGTGGAGGCGCGAGACAGTAATCACAAGCGCATGGATGAGCTACGGGTTGAGCTCAAGGACGTTGAAAAAGAGCTGCTTGAATTGAACCGGACATTGAACAAGCTCAATGAAATCAGCGTCCTCGACCAATCCAGGCTGAACTGGTTGCAGGAGGCACAAAAGGTCGCCAGGGCCTATGACCATTTCCTGGCGACGACCCAGCCGGAAATGTTTCGCGATGCCGTGTCGATCAAACAGATGGCAGCACGTTATGGCGCCATGCTGGGTTATCTGAAAACGATTAAAAAAGCCTGATCGAGTCAGGTGTGGGTGAAAGCGCTCCGTGCTGAAGGCGGAGGGCTTTTACACCAGCCTATAAACCAAGGAAGGAAGACCCCCTGCATGAATCTCACCCCTATACAGAATCACTTTGAAACGCCTCCCCTCACTAGCGATCAGGCAGAAAGCCAGACGATTGCCGAGACTTTAAGATCGACAGTCGATCAAAAAATAGAGAAGGAAAAAGCTTCCAGTTATTACTACTCAACCAATCTTGTCGATGTGGGACAGCTTGTCGTCACATTGAAGTCGGGTAGCGATTTTGAAAAGAGTCACTGGGCAGCAAAAACCGCACTGCGCCGGATGATCGCCCAGCCAGGTTTCGTAGCACTTGTTGAAAAACAGAATATTGCTAACAATTATTGGGCACTGGTCAATGAAGGCGGTGAGATTTTCGCAGCTTATGAAAAACGGCAGGATACCGGTTCCTACATTGAACGGATCAATCTGACCGCTGAAGTGAACGCCCATCGTTCCTTGAAAACCGAGCTTGAACTGTTGACCCAGGCAGCAGCGCTTACTGGAGGCATTATCTCTTCAAACGAGCGAGTTCCTCTGCTCAACTGGCTTCGTTTCCACCGTCTGGACGCTCCGCGTGACACCGACCAAGTGGAAAACCTGATTGTCTATTTGAAATTCACACTGCCATCGGCTCCGAAATTTGGTAATTACTGGGGCGTTTCCAGTGAGACCCATGAAGCATCCTTGATCGTGCCAGAGCGTGAGCACTCTGTTATCTATGGTGAACTCTACAAACTGCTGAACAAGGGAGAGCCTCGACGTGAACCGCTGATCAACTACCTGACCAAGGCAGTACTCAGGGATAGAACCGAGACTTTTTTGCGTGAGTACCCGGGCTGGAGCTGGGAGCTGTTGATCGAGACCGAGGAGGCTAAAGCCTTCGCTCAAACATGCTTTAGAGCCTTGAACCGAGAAGGTTCCGTGACAGACGCCACCCTTACGGCTGCACAGCGTAGCCAATTGCTTGTCGCCGCGATCATGCTGGACTTCTCTCTGGGCAGAGACGACAAGAACAGGGGATTCTATGAATTTCATCTTTACTCCTCCCGCAACGTGCAGGCGAACACCTATGAAGTCCGGCAAGCGTTGGCAAAATCCTTGGCGTTTCACCGCGTTAACGATGCCGCAGTCCCCCTAGCCCGGGAACTGATCCTCGCCGGGCTGGCCCCGGAGTTTCTGGTCAATACGCCAACGTCGCTGCAGATCGGCTCTGTGGGCTGGGTCATGCTCCGCAAGTCGGTCATGCTGGCAGAAAGCATTTCCCCTGGACTGTCCCGGCAGCTGTCTTATGAAAAACTGCTGGAATTTGGCGAGATAACACCGACCAGTTCCGAACAGAAAGTTTTACACGACTTGATCACGCTGAAATGCATCATGGACTGGGCAAGGGTCAATGATCTTGAGTTGAAAAATGCTGAAAGCCTTCCAACGGAAGACATCATAAAAAACGCCAGTACGCACTACAACGCGTACATCAATACAATAGCTGACGCCCTGAAAGCCATTTCCGCCCCCCCTATCAGTCGCAGGGTGTTGGCAAAAGAAGAGTTACGGGGAGAGACGCAAGTCAACCCCAACGAAATGCTTTACGCGGACCCACAAAGATCCAACATAAGGCAGTCGATTCTTGATCTGTACTTGAATAACCAATTACGGAGGAAGGATTGGGATAGAAAGCAAGGGCGCAGTATTTACGAACAGACTCCCGAACTTGCCGCTCTTGTCCCGATCAATAAACTCTATGCGGAAAAAATAAAGCACCAGTACGACACATACAAGGGCGGTATTAATACAGTCGTGCGCCTCGCACTTTCCCAACTGCCTGAGCGCGACAGAATGGCCATAGAGTTTGGAAAACTGGCCATTTATTATGTGCGCGATTCCCAACCCATATCCTTCAGTGGAGGGATTGCCCGTCGCAGCAAGTCCAATACCGCGCCTTTTGGAGTCGTTATTCTTTCCAGGTATGGTGGCGAAACTCATTGCTATGAGCTTTTTCCGCTACAAGGCCTGTGCCTGAACAATGAGGTGTTGGCTCAAGCTTACTTTCAAGGGGAAACGCTCGATGAAAATGAAGTCTGGTTTGCTCAAGGCCCTAATGGCGATAACGGTGACTTTAAAGGGTTGACTTTTTTAAGGCATGCCATTTTTGATTGGCCCGTCTATTTCAAGGGGGCCAAAAAAAGTAACGGCTCGGACCTGAAAACCCTCGGCGTACTCTTTGATCGATTCGGGGAATTCGATGATATGAGCGCGTCGGCCCCCTTCCAGCGCAGCCCAATGGAAAGTTTCAACTCCGAGCGATTCAATGTTATCGGCAGTCTCATTGCTGAACACAACCCTCCCATCACGTACGAACAGTTCTATGCTACCGGATATGACAAAACAGCCATTGAGGAGAGAAACGAGGATCTAAAAAAAGTCGTAGATACCATTCTTAATATCATCATACCGTTCAAAGCGTGTATCGAAGGGCTTGCGTCAGGCGATCCAGACCGTCGCAGTGATGCGATTTTCAGCTGTGTCATGGATGCGACCGCCATTTTTTTTGTATTCGCGGGGGCGGCCGGCTCCTTTGCAAAAGCCGCGGCGAGCAGCTCGAAACTTCTGAACCTCAGCAGAGTAGGGGGCAGTTTTGTCGTGTCGGTCTTCAACCCGCTGGAGGGTGTGCCGCAACTGGTCTACGGTGGCGCCAGGCTTGTTGGCAGAGGGACTCTGAAACTCGGCCACTATGGTCAATCCGTCATAAAGGGCGGAGCCAGCCAGCTACGTCGACTGACCGACAGCAGCACCGGTTCCTACGACCTGATCAAGGCACTCAACAAAACAGGTTCTGCGGCCGAGATCCGTATGACGCTGCCGACGGTGGCGCATGGTCGTGCCCTGCTTAAGGATGAAAGCATTGAGACTGCCGAACAGATTCTGAATCGCCTGGGTAACAAGAAGAGCCCCTTGCCGGACGGCGTCTCTGATGTTGAGCTTGAGCATCTGTTCAACAATGCAGTCATTGAGGCGACCCGCAAACTTCAGGGTGTACAGGATCTGGAGGCATTGATCGGTCGATCAGCACTCGATGAGCTGTTAACGACGTTCATGACCAAGAATAAGAGCGCCTATGGCTACGCCGCCGCACGCTCCGCCCATGGAGCCACAGACTATCCCCAGACATTGGAAGCCTTTACCAGGCTCGAAAGTAGCAACATCACCTACATGAACAATTATCAGCAAACGCTGCTGAAACAGGATCTGGGCAAAGCGCCCTATGCCGAAATTCTGCCGGACTCAATCTTCAATCCCAACGGGTTCACCGATAATGCGCAGCGAGCCGGGGCCTGGATCGTCCACGCATCAACGTCCAGTGGCAACAATCTGGACAGCATTGTGGCGGTACTGCGGGAGTACGCGGGGAATGGCCGATCGTTGACTGATCCGGCAGTGATCAAAGCATTGCACGCGCGCGTTGCGCCTGCCTCGGTCGGCATCGAGCGTGTTGGGGTTAGTGGTCAGGCGTATGCGAGCAGCATCAGCGGCTTCGCTGCACTGCAACAACACTTGAAACGACTGGATGCCAGCCACGAACACTTTGGCAAACATTTGCTGGGGGCCGTTGCGGGTTTCCACGGTTTAGGTGACGGTAATGGCCGCACCGCTCGCGCGCTGTATGCCATCAGCGAACTGCGAGCCAATCGCTTTGTTGCGACGCCGTCACACGTGGACCGCTTGTTTCACGGCCTGCCATAAGCGGTCAGAACACGGGCAATCACCCGTTAAACAAGCAACCCGGCTTGCGATCATTGCAAGCCGGGTTTGTCTGTGCGGCCAATCAGTCGCCGATCCAAAACAGCCATACACACTATTTGGCCTTGGGCGGTGCCGGTTTTACGGTGACACGCTGTCCTGACGTGCATGGGCCTGTTCCACCAGCCAGTCCAGCAACGCCTTCAACTGCGGTGACGGCCTCGTATGCTGCGGGTAGACCAGATAGTAGGCGAGGCCGGTACGCACCTTCAGCTCGAACGGCATGACCAGCCGTCCGGCACTCAGGTCATCGCCGATCAACGACCAATCCCCTATCGCTACACCTGTCCCTTGAGACGCTACGGACATCGCCAGGTCCAGGGTTTCGAAGTGCTGACCTTTGCCGATTGTGCTGAGGTTGACGTCCGCCGCTTTCAACCAGGCCTTCCAGTCCCGCTGATCGCGCGTTGGGTGCAGTAGCAAGTGCTTGTTCAGGTCTGACGGACTGTGCAGCGGTACTGAGCCGTCGAGCAGTGGCTGAGAACAGACCGGCGTCAGTTGCTCATCAAACAGACGCAGTGAAGCCAGTGAACTGTCCGGCGGTGCGCCGTACATGACTGCAGCGTCGAACTGCTCGCGATGAAAATCCACACCATGTTGCACCGTGGTAGTCAGTTCCACCGGCACGTCCGGGCGTTCCTTTTGCCATTGCAGCAAACGCGGCAGCAGCCAACGCATGACGCAGGTCGGGGCCTTGAGCTGCAGGGTATCGCGGTGTGCACCGACCTGTTCCACCGCTTCATCGATCAAGCCGAACACTTGCTGAATCCGTGGCAGCCACTCCAGCCCTTCGGCCGTCAGGCTCAAACCGCGTGCCTGACGGTGAAACAGCGTGTAGCCCAAATGTTCTTCCAGCCCGGCGATCTGCCGGCTCACCGCGCCCTGGGTGATGTGCAACTGCTCGGCCGCCCGCGTGAAGTTGCAGCACTGGGCCGTGATCAGGAACGTGTGCAACGCGGGAAGGGGTGGAAGTCGTTTCATGGGACGCCAAGGCATGAGGTGAGGACATGGCGAGTATGACTTTTTATCGATTGTTGCGGCTACCCGCAGACCGTTCCAATAACGCCATGACTGAGCCCCCCGCAGTGCACCTCGAAATGCTGCGCGGGGCCAGCGTCTCAATGAACAAGAAGGGCAAAGATATGGCGACGTGCGGCGAAGTATTGGTCAAGTTACTCGAAGGTTACGGGGTCGAGCAGGTGTTCGGCATTCCCGGTGTGCATACCGTAGAGCTGTATCGCGGGCTGGCCCGTTCGAGCATCAACCACGTTACGCCGCGTCACGAACAGGGGGCCGGCTTCATGGCCGACGGTTATGCCCGCACCAGCGGCAAACCGGGTGTGTGCTTCATCATCACCGGTCCCGGCATGACCAACATCACCACGGCGATGGGCCAGGCCTACGCCGATTCGATCCCGATGCTGGTGATCTCCAGCGTGCAATCGCGCAGCCAGTTGGGCGGTGGGCGCGGCAAGCTGCATGAGCTGCCGAACCAGGGCGCACTGGTGGCCGGCGTTGCGGCGTTCTCCCATACGCTGATGTCCGCTGCCGAACTGCCGGGTGTGCTGGCCCGTGCCTTTGCCTTGTTCCAGGCTGGCCGGCCGCGTCCGGTGCACATCGAAATTCCGCTCGACGTGCTGGTCGAAGACGCCGATGCCTTGCTGGCCAGCCAACCGGTGAGCATCACGCGCGCCGGTGCAGCGCCGTCGGCCGTGGCCCGGATGAGCGAACTGCTGGCCAATGCCAAACGCCCGTTGATCCTCGCCGGTGGCGGTTCGATTGACGCGGCGGCCGAGCTGACCCGGCTCGCCGAATTGCTTGACGCACCGGTGGCACTGACCATCAATGCCAAAGGCATGCTGCCGTCGGCTCACCCGTTGCTGATCGGTTCGACCCAGACCCTGGTGGCCACCCGTGCGCTGGTGGCTGATGCCGATGTGGTGCTGGCGATCGGCACTGAACTGGCCGAGACCGACTACGACGTGACCTTTGCCGGCGGCTTCGACATTCCGGGCACCTTGCTGCGGATCGACATCGACCCGGACCAGACCGTGCGCAACTACCCGCCGACAGTGGCGCTGGTGTCCGACGCACAAAGCGCGGCCCAGGCCTTGCTCGACGGCGTGGCCAAACATTCGCTGGCCGAGCGTTGCAGCGATTGGGGGCAGGCTCGCGCCGCCAGCTTGCGTGCCGAGCTTGAGACGATTTGGGACGCGCCAACCCGTGCGCAGACGCTGTTCCTGCACACCGTGCTGGATGAGTTGCCGGAAGCGGTATTCGTCGGCGACTCGACCCAACCGGTGTACACCGGCAACCTCACATTCAACCCGGAGCGCCCGCGTCGCTGGTTCAACTCGTCGACCGGATACGGCACCCTCGGCTACGCCTTGCCGGCGGCCATCGGTGCTTGGCTCGGTGGTGCTCGGGAGCGCAACACGCGTCCGCCGGTGGTGTGCCTGATCGGCGATGGCGGCCTGCAATTCACCTTGCCGGAACTGGCCAGCGCGGTGGAAGCCCGCACCCCGGTCATCGTCCTGCTGTGGAATAACCAGGGCTACGAAGAGATCAAGAAATACATGGTCAACCGCGACATCGAACCGGTGGGCGTCGACATCTACACCCCGGACTTCATCACTGTGGCCAAGGGCCTGGGCTGTGCGGCACTGGCCATCAGCGGCGTTGAAGACCTGCGGGTTGCACTGCGTGCGGCGACTGATCGTCAGGGCCCGACCTTGATCGAAATCGACCAGACCCAGTGGATGAAAGGAGTATCGGCATGAGCTTTCCAATCACCCTGGACGGTCTGTACATCGATGGCCAATGGTCGGCCGGCGACGAGCACTTGCAGGTCATCAATCCGGCGACCGAAGCCCTGCTGACCACGGTCAAAGGTGGCGATGAGCATGCGGTCAATCAAGCGGTCACAGCGGCCAGCGCGGCGTTTGCGCAGTGGTCGAAAACCACCGGCGCCGAGCGCGGCGCGGTGCTGCGCAAGATCGCCAATGGTGTGCAGGCCCGTCGCGAGCGCTTGATGTATTTGCAGTCGAGCAACAACGGCAAGCCACAGTTCGAAGCGGGCATCGACGTTGATGACGTGATCGCCACGTTCGAGTATTACGCCGGTCTCGCCGAAGCGTTGGACGCCGGTCAGGACCGCGCCGTGGAACTGCCGAGCGAAGACTTCGCCGCCCGTGTACGGCGTGAACCGTGCGGCGTGGTCGGGCTGATCGTGCCGTGGAACTTCCCGATGGTCACCACCGCCTGGAAGCTCGCGCCAGCCCTGGCGGCGGGTTGCTGCGTGGTGCTCAAACCTTCGGAAGTCACGCCGCTGCCGGAGCTGGAACTGGCGGCGATTATCGCCGAGAGCGGCTTGCCCAACGGTGTGTTCAACCTGGTCTGCGGCACGGGGCTGGCGGTCGGTGCGCCGCTGTCGGCCGATCCGCGTGTGGCGAAAGTTTCCTTCACCGGCAGCAACGCGGTCGGCGTTCAGGTCATGCAGCGTGCGGCGGAAACCGTCAAGGGCGTGAGCCTGGAGCTGGGTGGCAAATCCTCGCTGCTGGTGCTGACGGATGCTGATCTCGACCTGGCGGTTGAACTGGCCAGTGGCGGTGGTTTTTTCAACGCCGGGCAGATGTGTTCGGCCACCAGCCGGGTGTTGGTCGCCGATGAACTGGCGGATGAATTCCTGCTGCGTCTGACGGCGCGGGCCGAGGCGATTCGCGTGGCCGACCCGTTCGACCCCGAGGTGGAAATGGGTGCGCTGGTCAATCAGGCGCAATACCAGCGCGTGCTGGGACACATTGATCGTGGCTTGAGCGCGGGTGCGCGGTTGGTCTGCGGCGGTGAACGCCCGGCCGATCTGCCACGCGGCTATTTTTTGCGGCCGACGATTTTCACCGAAGTGCCCCTCGACAGTGCGCTGTGGTGTGAAGAGATTTTTGGCCCGGTGTTGTGCGTGCGCAGTTTTGCCACTGAACAAGAGGCGATCGAGCTGGCCAACGACAGCCAGTTCGGTCTGGTGGCCAGCGTGGTCAGCCGTGATGCGGTGACCGCCGAACGGGTCGCCAACGCCTTGCAGGCGGGGCTGGTGTGGATCAACGCACCGCAGGTGATCTTCCCGCAGACAGCGTGGGGCGGCTACAAGCAGAGCAGCATCGGCCGCGAGTTGGGGCCGTGGGGCTTGCAGGCGTTTCAAGAAATAAAGCACGTGATTCGCGCTGTCTGACGGCACGAAAACGGCCCGCGCATGCCTCGAAACGAGGCATGCGCCTGGGACATGGCACCAATGATTTTTTTTCGATTGTTGCGCGTTTTGCGTGACCTCAGGATGAACCCGCAGACCTCGCTACAGCCCTTGTAATACGGGGGCTTGCAGCGGATCGAACAGCGCGGGCGCAAGGGATGCACCCACCTCAGACCTACAACAATAAACGGAGTCCTTCATGGGCGATCATGATCTGAACAGAAGACAATTCATCAAGACCGTCGGTGTCGCATCGGTTGCCGCGGCCGCCATGAGCATGCCGTTCATCCGCGCCAACGCCAGTGACACACGTTTTCAGGGCAAGACCCTGCGGCTGTTGACCTGGTCCGATGACACCGGTCTGGCAGCGCTGCGCAATATCGCAGCGACCTTCGAAGCCAAGTACGGCTGCAAGGTCATCGCTGACCGTACCGGCAGTACCTCGGAAATGGTCGCCAAGCTCAAGGCCGGTGGTGATCGTCCGCAATACGACATCATCACCCTGGCCGGTGTGGGCGCTGAAGGCCTGGCCGCCGCCGGTCTGCTGGAAAAGCCTGACCTGAACCGCATTCCCAACCTGGTCGACGTACCGGAGAAATACCGCACCGGGGCCAACGGTCATGGCATCGGTTACCTGCTCTGGTGCAACAGCCTCGTCTACAGCACCCGCACTCAGAAAGAAGCCCCGGACAGCTACGCCGCCCTGTGGGACGCGGACCTGGCACCGAACATTTTCCTGCCGCCGCCGAACTGGACCGAGGCCATGGACCTGATCATCATCGCCGCCAAACTGGCCGGTGGTGACGAGCACAACATCGAACCTGGCTTCAAGAAGCTCGCCGAGCTCAAAAGCCGGGTGGTGACCCTGGGTGAAAACCCGAACCAGATCGCCGAACTGTTCCGCACCGGCTCCCTGGATATGGGCGGTCTGTACGCGCCAGCGTTCTTCCCGAAACAGATCCGCGATCCGGCCTACGGTCTGAGTGCAACCTTTGGCATGAAGGAAGGTTTCTACACCGACCTGATGCAGTCGGTCATGCCGAAAAACCGTCCCGGCGATACCGACCTGGCCTACGCCTTTATCGACCACTCCCTCGACCCGCTGGTACAGGGCAAGATGGCCGAAGACATCTACAACGGCCCGGTCAACGCCAAGGCAATCATCTCTGCCGAAGCGCGCAAGAGCCCGTTCATCCTGACGCCGGAGCAGATTGCCGAGAAGGCGATCATGCACGACAACGCCTTCCTGGCGACTGTGCATGACCAATGGATTCGTCGTTACACGGAAATCTTCTCTTCCTGATCTGAACCTCAATGCGGCACAGGTTTGAAGCCTGCCGCATGCCTCTGTAGGAGCTGCCGCAGGCTGCGATCTTTTGACCTTGATCTTTGAAGGTCAACATCAAGATCAAAAGATCGCAGCCTGCGGCAGCTCCTACGGGGCAGGTTTACAGCTATTGATCTTCCATTGACGAGACCATTGCTATGGAACACCAACCTCTGACCCACCCGGTCAGCGCCGCTGTCGTACGTCCCCGTCTCGGCGTTTCGCCGACGACGCGCGCCTGGTTATTTCTTTCACCCTCGATGCTGTTTCTCGGTGTGCTGATTGCTGCCAGCCTGCTGGTGTTGCGCATGAGCGTGGGCACTAAAGGCGCGGAATGGAGCGGTTTCAGCCTGGCCAGTTATGCCCAGTTGCTGGAACCCTATTACCTCAAATCACTGCTGCTGACCTTGCGTCTGGCATTGATCAGCGCGGTGATTGCCGTGCTGCTGGCGATTCCGGTGGCGTACACCATGTCGCGCCTGACTTCTCCGCTGCTGCGCCGAGTATTTCTGGCCGCCGTGCTGTTGCCGTTGCTGGTCAACCTGTTGCTGCAAAGCTACGGCTGGCTGGTGATCCTCGGCCCGGGCGGAATGCTCAATCAGGCATTGCTGGGCCTCGGTTTGATCAAGCGTCCGATCATGCTGTTGTACAACCAGAACGGCGTGTTGATGGGCCTGGTACAAACCGCTTTCCCGTTGGCCGTGTTGCCGATTGCCAGCGCCATGCGCGGTGTCGCGCGGACCTATGAAGAAGCCGCAGCGACCCTCGGCGCGAGCCGTTTGCAGGTGTTTCGCCAAATCGTGTTGCCGATGAGCCTGCCGGGGATTATCACCGGTGCGACCCTGGTGTTTGCCTACAACGCCAGCAGCTTCGTGGTGCCTTTGCTGCTCGGTGGCCGGCGTGTACCGATGCTCGCGGTGATGGTGCATGACCAGATCGCCCCGTTGATGAACTGGCCCGCGGCCTCCGCTGCCGGTGTGGTGCTGATCGTCACTACGCTGGCGATCATGACCTTGTCCGAATACATCACTGGCCGTCGTCGGCGCATGCTGGAGGCTTCGCAATGAGCACGTTGATCAAGAAGCGCCTGTCGCTGTTGCCCGGCGACACCGGCAAATTTGCCGGGATCCTTTCAGGTTTCATTTTACTGCTGGCGGTGCTGCCGATCCTGACCATGATTGTCATGTCGTTCAGTGGTTCTTCGAACCTCGACTTCCCGCCCAGCAGCTATAGCCTGCAATGGTATCGAGCCGCCTGGCACACCTTCGTGTCGCCGGACGCCAGCGATGTGCTGAGCCTGGGTAAAGCCATGACCACCAGCCTGATGGTGGCGTGCCTGACCATGGCGTTCGCGACCATTATCGCGGTGCCGGCGGCCTATGCGCTGACCCGTTGCGAGTTCCGTGGCAAGGCTGTGGCGCTGCAATTGATGTCGCTGCCGTTGGTGTTCCCGATGGTGGTGCTGGGCCTGGCGTTGCTGCTGGTATTCGACAGCCTGCCGTTTCAGATGACCACCTCGCGACTGGTGATTGCCCACGTCATTCTGGCCTTGCCGTTCGTGGTGAAGAACTGCACCGCAGCGATGCTCTCTATCGGCAGTGAAGTCGAAGAGGCCGCACAGATGCTCGGCGCTTCGCCGCTGCGAGCGATAGTCGATGTGGTGGTGCCGTTGATGAAGTCGGGGATCCTCGCCGGAATGCTGCTGGCGTTCATCGTCTCGTTCAACGAATTCACCGTGACCTATTTCCTTTACACCATCGATGTCATGACCGTGCCTATCTGGATGTACAGCCGCACCGTGTCGTCGCTGGACCCCACCGTTTTCTCGTTTGCCGTGCTGATCGTGCTGATCGACTTCGTCCTGATCTGGGCGTTGGAGAAGCTGGTCGGTGAAGGTGGCGTTTCCTTTTGATTTGAGGTGAGCAACATGACTGGTCTGATTCTGGAAAACGTCGAGAAACACTACGGCACGGCATGCGCGGTCAAGGACGTCAATTTGCATCTGCCCGAGGGCAAGCTGGTGTGTTTTCTCGGCCCTTCGGGCTGCGGCAAAACCACTTTGCTGCGGATGATCGCCGGCCTGGAAACCCTGTCCGGCGGCGAGATTCGTCTGGATGGCGAAGATATCGGCAACACGCCGGCGCACCTGCGCAACTTCGGCATGGTGTTTCAATCGCTGGCGCTGTTCCCGCACATGACGGTCGGCGAGAACATCGCCTACCCACTGAAACTGCGTGGCGTGAGCAAGGCCGATCAGCACGCACGGGTCACTGAATTGCTGCAACTGATTCAGCTGCAAGAGATGGTTGATCGTCCGGTGTCGAAACTCTCCGGTGGTCAGCGTCAGCGCGTGGCGATTGCCCGGGCGATTGCCACGCACCCGAAAATTCTCCTGCTCGACGAGCCGCTGTCGGCACTGGACGCCAAGCTGCGCGAGTCGATGCAAGTCGAGATTCGTCAGCTACAGCAGCGCTTGAACATCACCACCATCATGGTCACCCACGACCAGCGCGAAGCCATGACCATGGCCGATATTGTGGTGGTGTTGGGCGAGAATCGGGTGCAGCAGGTCGGCACGCCGATCGAGATCTACCGCCATCCGGCCAATGAATTTGTCGCCGACTTTATCGGCACCGGGAACATTTTCCCGGCCACGGCGCTGGGCGATGGCAAAGTCGGTTTACCCGGCGGAGATGCGCTTCAGGTGCCGATTTGCAGCAGCATTGTGGTCGGCGAGAAGGTCAAGATGCTGGTGCGTCCCGAGGACCTGCAACTGTCGCATCCGCAGGCGGCAGCCGGTAATCGGCTGCTGGGCAAGGTAACGTTTGTACGGGATATCGGTGCGACCATCGAGACCACGGTCGAGTGCTCCGGGGTGATGTTGACAGCCTTGAGTACGCCGTGCCAGGGCATCGGCCTGAGCATCGGCAACCCGGTGTCGGTGACCATTCCGTCCGAAGCCTGCCGCGTGCTCGGCGCGTAACCACACACAACCCGATCCGACCCTCGTAGGAGCTGCCGAAGGCTGCGATCTTTTGATCTTTTCAGCGCTACTAAAGATCAGGATCAAAAGATCGCAGCCTTCGGCAGCTCCTACGGGGGATTTGGTGTTAGACAGTCATCCGCAACCGCGCCAGATCCCGCAACGGTGGCGCGCCAAACAGCCGGCTGTATTCGCGGCTGAACTGCGAGGGGCTTTCATAGCCCACGCGGTAACCTGCCGCCGAGGCGTCGATGCCTTCGGCGAGCATCAAGCGCCGCGCCTCTTGCAGGCGCAGTTGCTTCTGATATTGCAGTGGACTCATGGCCGTCATCGCCTTGAAGCGATGGTGCAGGGTCGACACGCTCAGGTTCACTTCCTTCGCTAACTCATCAATGCGCAACGGCTGCTCGTAGTTGCCGTTGAGCCATTTGATCGCCTGACTGATGCGATGGCTCTGGCTGTTGGCGATGGCGATCTCATACAGCCGGTGTCCTTGTTGGCTGCGCAGCAAGCGATAGAGAATCTCCCGACGAATCAGCGGCGCAAGCATGGCGATGTCTTTCGGGGTGTCGAGCAAGCGCGCCAGACGCAGCACCGCGTCGAGCATCGGCTGATCCAGTTGTTCGACATACAGCCCGCGCCCGGCAGGGCGGGTGGGCACGCCGATGGGCCCGGCGTCGGCAATCAATGCGGTGATTTCCGCCGGGTCGATATCCAGGCGCAAGGCCAGGTTGGGATGCTCGCTCGAGACGTTGATCACCCGTCCACTGAGGGGCATCGAGACCGAAACCACCAGGTAATTGAGCGGGTCGTAATTGAAGTACTCATCCGCCAGTCGAACTTCCTTATGACCTTGAGCCAGGATGCAGAGCGCCGGTTGCGCCAGTCCGGGCGAGAAGTCGAGTGGGGTGCTGTGGCGCGACAGAAACAGCGAGCCGATGGCGGTGGCGTAGCTACCGTCTTCGCAGGTATTGCGGCGGATGATTGCCGAGAGCTCCGCACGCTGTTTTTCCATCTCGGCGTCCAGCGGGGCGTGAGTGTGATCCTGGGGCGACATGCAAAACATCCTCGACAAGGCTGATGGGATGGACACAGCTTAAATTTGTGCAAGCCAGGGGGGTAGGCAAATCCTGCGCAAAGCTTGCCTGATTCTGCTGCGCGATCGTATTCAGCATAGAGAACGCGAACATAACGCGGGAAAACTTGCTTGAAATACCTTTGTCACCTTTCCGGAGCTGGCCTGGCGCTGGTTTGGCGACAGTCCGATGCGGGTGCAGGATTGTGCAATAAGCCGGCAGGAATCGACTAACGGGCCGTTCGCCAGGGACTTTATCGTTGACCCTGTCGCCACCTGCCCGCAGGTGGCTGATCGTTTACACCCTGGGAGAATCGAACATGTCCACGCAGATCCCCGTCAGCCATATGGCTTTTGTCCGTGCCCGCGCTGGCCGTTCGCTGGAGTTGGGTGCGCGCTTGAGCAGTCTGATCGAACCGTCGCGTCAGGCCAGCGGTTGCCTGCACTTTGCCTTGCAGCATTCGTTGTGCGATCCCGAGTTGTGGCTGGTGTCCGGTTTCTGGGTCGACCAGCAGGCCATGACCGCCTACTTCGGCACCCCGGCCATGCAGATATTTGCCGAGCTGGTGCAAGAGTTGGTGGTCAACAGCCTGGATTTTCACACCTTCAGCGAAGTCTCGGCGGCTCAGGCTTGCGGCGAATATCCGCAGTTGAACACCGCGCCATTACACCAGTTGGCCTGCTGACGGTTTAGAATGGCCGACTTTCCATTGGCCAGGATCCGCGACATGGCACGTAAAGAGTTTGCACAGTTCGAAGCTGTTTCCGCCGTAGTACCGGGTGAGGGAGGCTATAGCGCCGCCATCGCCGTCAAAGCCCTGGGTGGCTCAGGCGCCCCGCGGTTTCACAAAGTCCTCGATGAACAGACATTCAAGACCGCCTTCGAAGCCGATCAGGCTGCCGAGCAGAAGCTTGAGCAGTTGACCGACGTCACTGAAGACGGCGAGCTGGTCTGGTAACGACCTGGCTTAGGTTTTGGTCGCCCCCGGGCGGTACATCTTGAACAAGGCCTCAGGCCCCAGCTGGAAATAATCCGCCGGCCCGCCGCCGCGCAGAATCGGTTCTGCCGCGGCGGTGTCGTACACCCCATCTTTCAACAGCCACTTGGCGATATGCACGGCGACCACCTCGCCGAGGATCAGCCAGCTCGGCACCACTTCCTTATTCGCCCGTTGCAACTGGATGATCTGCGTGACCTTGCATTCGAAGGACACCGGGCTTTCGGCGACTCGCGGCACCTGAATGAGGTTCGACGCGGCAGGTGTCAGCCCGGCCAGTTCGAATTCGTTGACGTCAGCGGTGACCATCGCGCTGCTCTGGTTCACCTGCTCGGCCAGCGGGCGGGTGGCCAGGTTCCAGGCGAATTCGCCGGTCTGCTCGATGTTGTTCAGGCTGTCTTTGCGGCCAACGCTTGAGAATCCGATGATCGGCGGGATGTAGTTGAACGCGTTGAAAAAACTGTACGGCGCCAGGTTCAGTCGACCTTCGGCGTCCTGCGAAGAAATCCAGCCGATGGGGCGCGGGCCGACGATGGCATTGAACGGGTCGTGGGGCAGGCCGTGGCCCAGGGCAGGTTCGTAGTAGTGGATGTCGTCGGGCATTGCATGGGTTCCTGAATACAAGACTTGGAAGGTTGAAGGCCATAGTGCAAGGGCTGGTGGCTTATTTCCAGTTGTCATGGTGCATCAAAACAATGAGATCCCACAGGGGACGTGCTGGTCTTGGATATTTGTTATCCCCCCAAAAACAACTAAGCCCGGCCGAAGCCGGGCTGTGAAGTCTGCCCAAGGTGTTAGCTGATAGCGGCGGCAGAACCGGTGCGATCAAAACCATCGGCGGCGACAGCGCCAGCGGTGCCGGTGTGGTCAAAGCCGTCAGCGGCGACTTTGGCCGAGCCGGTGTTATCAAAACCATCGGAGGCGAAAGACGCGGAGCCAGTGTGATCGTAACCATCAGCTGCAACAGCGGCGGAACTTTCAGTGGTGAAAGCGGCAGAACCGGTGCGGTCAAAACCGTCGGCGGCGAAGGTGTTGGCGGCCAGTACGGAGAGGGTCAGAGCGAGGATCAATTGGGTTTTCATGATGTGTACTCCAGGTTCGTTTGCGGGTTGTGCGTTGGGTATGGCGTTCATACTACTCATATAAAATTGATTAAAAAGCGCAAATAAACGCTTAAATCAATCTGATTTATCGATGTTTGTTTCGTCGCAGAGTGTTTTCAGGCACTGCTTGGAAGCCTGCGTTCTGTATACGTGCGAGACGTCGATATGGATTCAGATGGCAGCAGAATGTCGGCTGGGCATTAACCGATCATTAATCAAACCGAGTCGAGGCCATCGCGAGCAAGCTCGCTCCCACACAGATCGCGTCAGACATAGGTTTTGTGTCTGACGCCGATCAAATGTGGGAGCGAGCTTGCTCGCGATGGGGCCATGGCAGTCACCGTTGCAGTGACTGCCAAACGCGTTTAGTCAGTCTCGATCCGCGAGTGTTTGCGGGTGTCTTTCATGGTCACGTACACCAGCAACGACACGGCGATGCAAGCCGTGACATACCAGTAGTAACCGGTTTCCATGCCGATGCTCTTGAACCACAGGGCGATGTATTCAGCGGTGCCGCCGAAGATCGACACGGTCAGCGCATACGGCAGGCCCACGCCCAGTGCGCGGATTTCGGTCGGGAACAATTCGGCTTTGACCACCGCGTTGATCGAGGTGTAGCCGCTGACGATGATCAACGCCGCCATGATCAGGAAGAACGCGCCCCACCAGGTCTGGATGGTGTGCAGGGTGGTGAGGATCGGCACGGTGAACAGGGTGCCCAGAACGCCGAAGGCAATCAGGATCGGCCGCCGTCCGACTTTATCCGACAAGCCGCCGATGATCGGTTGCAGGCACATGAACAGGAACAGCGTGGCCGCCGAAATGGTGGTGGAGTCGGAGATGCTCATGCCGACCGTGTTCACCAGGTATTTCTGCATGTAGGTGGTGTAGGTGTAGAAGGCCAGAGTGCCGCCCATGGTCAGGCCGACCACGGTCATCAATTCCTTGGGATGACGCAGCAGGGTGCGCATGGCGCTTTCTTTGGACTTTTCTTTCTTGCTGAACGACTCGGTTTCTTCCATCCCGCGACGCAGGTACAACGCGACGATGGCACACAGTGCGCCGATGGCAAACGGAATGCGCCAGCCCCAGTCGTACAGTTGTTCGGTGGTCAGGGTTTGTTGCAGGACGATCAGCACGCCCAGCGCGATGAGCTGGCCGGAGATCAGCGTGACGTACTGGAAGCTGGAGAAGAAGCCGCGACGTTCCTTGGTCGCCATTTCGCTCAGGTAAGTCGCCGAGGTGCCGTACTCGCCACCCACCGACAGGCCCTGCAGCAAGCGGGCGAACACCAGCAGGATCGGTGCGCCGACGCCGATGGTTTCATAACCCGGGCTCAACGCGATGATCAGCGAGCCGAAGCACATCAGATACACCGACGCCATCAACGCGGCTTTACGCCCGGCACGGTCGGCATACAGGCCCATCAGCCAGCCGCCGATCGGGCGCATCAGGAAGCCCACGGCGAAAATCGCAGCGGTGTTCAACAGTTGGGCGGTGGTGTCGCCTTTGGGGAAAAAGGCTTTGGCGAAGTACAGCGAGAAGGCGGCGTAGACGTACCAGTCGTACCACTCGACCATGTTGCCGACAGAGCCGCTGAAGATCGATTTGATGCGGCTGGCGGTGGTCTTTTCTTTGGCAGGCACAGCTGCCGACCCAAGAGGCAGGGCTTGTGAGTTATCCATGACGGATCCTTCATTTAATTGTTTTTGTGGAGCGCGCGTAAACGCAGCCTGCGAGGGCTATAGCAGGAGCTGTGCCAACGGGCAGAGGGGCGGTTTAGAGGGGGGGACGGGAGTTGGTGAGCGGAAATCCGCTTATTCAGAAGGGGTTGTGAGCGGAAAATCGCTTATTCAGCTCATTGATTTGCGTTGTCTGTACCTGCGTCATCGCGAGCAAGCTCGCTCCCACAGTAGATTTTCGGTGTGCACACTATTTGTGCTTCACACAGGACCCATGTGGGAGCGAGCTTGCTCGCGATGAGGCCAGTACAGACACTACAAAAAATCAGCTTTCTCGCAGAAACATCTCTCGGCTCAACCCATGCCGCTGCATCTTTTCATTGAAGGTCCGGCGCGGCAGTTGCAGTTCTTCCAGCACGGCTTTGATATCGCCTTTGTGCCGGGTCAACGCGGCCCGCAGGCAGTGTGCTTCGAAGGCTTCCTGTTGGGCGGCGAGAGATTGGCCGGGCTCGATGCCGACCGGTTCCGGCTCACCCAGGCCCAGCACCTGACGCTCGGCGACGTTGGCCAATTCGCGCACGTTGCCCGGCCAGTCGTGGCTCAGTAACCGGCTCAACTGCGGGCCGCTGAGCGGTGGAAAGCTGCGTCCCAGCCGCTGCGCGGCGGCATGAGCGAAGTGTTCGAACAACAATGGAATGTCCTCACGCCGTTCGCGCAACGGCGGCAAACGCAGTTCCGCGACATTCAGCCGATACGCCAGGTCTTCGCGGAAACGCCCGGCGCGGGCTTCATCCAGCAGGTCGGGTTTGGTCGCGGCGATGATCCGCAGATCCACGTGAATACTCTGGTTGGAGCCCAGCCGTTCGAGCTTTTGCTCCTGCAACACCCGCAGCAATTTGACCTGCTGAGCCAGCGGCATGCTTTCGATTTCATCGAGGAACAAGGTGCCGCCATCGGCGTATTCCAGCTTGCCGATACGCTTGCCCTGAGCGCCGGTGAAGGCGCCGCTTTCATGACCGAACAACTCGGCTTCGAACAACTGCTCGGGGATCGCCGCACAGTTCAGCGCCACAAACGGCTTGTCGGCGCGCGGGCCAAAATCATGCAGGCAACGGGCGACCAGCTCTTTGCCGCTGCCGGTTTCACCACGGATCAACACGTTCACCGGCAGCGCCGCAAGGTCCAGCACTTGCCGGCGCAGGGTCTGCAAACCCCGGGAGACGCCGAGCAGGCTGGTGTCGAGTTTGCTGCGATTGTCGGCCTGCTCATGCAGGGCGCGGTTTTCCAGCACCAGCCGACGTTTGTCCAGCGCCCGGCGCAGGCTGCTGAGCAAGGTCTCGGGGCTGAAAGGCTTTTCGAGGAAGTCGTAGGCGCCATCGCGCATCGCTTCGACCGCCATCGGCACATCGCCGTGACCGGTCAGCAGGATCACCGGCAAGTCCGCGTCCAGCTGTTGCAGCCGAGCCAGGAGTTCCAGGCCGGTCATGCCGGGCATCCGCACATCGCTGAGGATCACTCCGGGGAAATGCGCCGGCAGTTGCGCCAGGCATTCTTCGGCGCGGCTGAACAGTTGCACCTCGAACCCCGAGAGGCCCAGCCACTGTTCGACGGCATCGCGAATGCTGCTTTCGTCATCGACCACGATCACCGCGTTCAACATTGAATGTGCGCCTCCAGATCAATGGGCAAGGTGAGGGTGAAGACCGCGCCATCACCCTGGTTATCGGCACTCAGGCGGCCGCCGAGTTCATGCACGATGGCGAACGATACTGCCAGCCCAAGGCCCAGCCCATCACCCACTGGTTTGGTGGTGAAGAACGGGTCGAAAACATTTGGCAGGTCCTGCGGTGCAATACCGCCACCGCTGTCGGCGACCGTCAGGCGCCACAATTGCTCATCGGCTTCGAGGCGGATTTCCAGGTGTTTGAGCGGTTTGTCACGCATCGCATCGAGGGCGTTGCGCAGCAGATTGATCAGCACCTGTTCCAGACGAATCGCATCGCCGCGCACCCAGGCCGGACGGGTCAATTGCACAACGCGGTCGATCTGCTCATCGCGCAGGCGAGCGTCGAGCAATTGCAGGGATTGATCGACCACCGCCGCCAGGTCCAGACGCTCGCGCAGACCGCTGGGGCTTTTACGGGCGAAGGTTTTGAGGTGGCTGGTGAGGGCGGCCATGCGCGTCAACATCTCATCCACCGGTTTCAGCGCTTTATAAGCGTCGTCGACCCGGCCGTGATCCAGCAGCAGACGCAAGGTCGCCAGCTGCATGCGCTGGGCGGTGAGTGGCTGGTTGATTTCATGGGCCAGGGCGGCCGACATTTGCCCCAGCGCCGCGAGTTTGGCTGATTGCACCAGACCGTCCTGCGCGGTACGCAGGTCGCGAGTGCGTTCTTCGACCAGGCGTTCGAGCTCTTCGCGGCTGCGCTGACGTAACCTGGCCAGACTCCAACGTTGGCTGAGAAACAGCAGCAAAAACACCAGCGCCAGCCACAATCCGGCAGCGGCCAGCCCGGCGTTGCGCACGTCTTCGAAGGCGACCTGTGGGCGACGCAGAAGGTGCAACGTCCAGCCTTCGGAACTCAAGGGCAGCGATTCCCACAGGTAATCGGCCGAACCGTCGGGGCCGTCGACGCGGGCCAGATAGCTGTTCTCGTCAAAGCGCCGAATCGATTGATGGTCGAGCAGGGTCAGCGGCTGCTTGTCGTATTGGCGGGTCAGTTTGAGTTCGGCGCGATCAGTGTCTGACAGCGCGCCCAGCGACCGATAGCGCCACCCCGGCTGATTGGCGATAAACACAATGCCCCGCGCATCGCTGACCAGCAGGGTATCGCTGCCCTGACGCCATTCGCGTTCCAGTTCCGGAAATTCGAGTTTCACCACCATGGCGCCGAGAAACTCGCCGTTGTCAGCCGTCACTGCGCTGGACAGAAAATAACCGGGAATCCCACTGGTCACGCCCACCGCGTAAAAGCGCCCGGCGCCCTGGCTGCGTGTTTGGCTGAAGTAGGGGCGAAAACCGTAGTTGTGGCCGACGTAACTGCTGGGCAAACGCCAATTGCTGGCGGCCACGGCCAGACCGGTGCGATCCAGCAGTTCCAGGGTGGACGACTGGGCCGCACCGTTGATCTTCTCCAGTTTGCGATTCAGCGCGTCTTGCTGTTCCGGGCTCACCGGGCCATCGAGCGCCGAACGCAGCTCTGGGTCCAGCGCGAGCACGGCGGGAAGGGCGCGGTAGCGTTCGATCAAGGTGTGCAGGGAGTTGGCGTACAGCGCCAGTTGCTGATTGGCGCGGGCGGCGTCTTCAATTTGGGCCTGGCGTTCGGCGTGGCGTATGGCCAGAGTGGCCGCCAACACCGCTCCGGCAAGGATCAATAATATGTAAAACGTCAGGCGCAGATTGCGGGAAATGAATGGCATGCTGTCGGCACGGGCAGGGTACGGGGAACGCACCATAGCATGGCGCTGCGCCGGGTTAGTTAATCAGGGTCAACATCAATTTACTCTGCCCCGAGTTGACGGGATGTGACGTTCATTGCGTGGCAGTAGGTCAGTTATAGATTCTGTTTTTTATTTTGTACTGGTTGTCAGTGGTTCGTTGTGCTTTGTCTTCGGCCAGGAGCTGTTTGCTCTGGGTTAGCAGTGACTGAGTATGGGCTGTCCGTTGCTGCAAGTTGGACCGGGTAACCGGGGTGAGTGCGCCTTGGCTGGCGCTCATGAAATTCAAGTTGGGTATGATTTCAGCCGGAGTTACCTGTGTGCGTCCCAGTTTTTTGAAGGCCGCTTCAGCTTTGGTCGATTGAACGTCGAGGTAGTTTTGCAGTTGCTCTATAGCGTTTTCAATTTTGGATATTTTCATGGGGGGCAGGCCGTCGATAGCATCGTTCGCTTCCTGGGCATGGGATCCAAGTTGCAGCATTTCGCCGACGGCAGGAACGAACACACCAAGACCATAAGTAAGCGCCGCGAGCAGAGTGCTCTCAATGGACTGTCCGCTTTCCAGGCTAACGCCAATATCGGCTTCGCGTTCCACGTTATCGTTGCTCAGGGTTGAGGTGCGGGGAACAATGGGACCGTTCAGTCGTAATGGTTGTGTCACGGTGCCCTGAAGATTGCCTGCAACTTCTGCTCCCGCATTTCCCAAGGTGAGGCTGATTGCTTCGCCGGGTATTTTTGGGGCGAGTTCTCCCATCGCGTTCCCAGTGATATACGCCGCGAAAAAGCCGCTGACTGCGCTGATCCCTAGCCCTATCGTGTTCACTAGCATTTCTTTGGTGTAGTTGGTCGGATGAAATTGCCCCATGAGCAGTGCGTTCATCTGGCCGTACAGTATCTCGGACGATTGTTCCCCACCATCGTCGCGATCCAGCTCCAGAGCTATGGAACCCAGATGGTCACCGACGTGATAACGCAGTTGATCAGGCTCGATGTCGGCGGGTTTTCCACTGACCCAGTGCAGGCAGCGCATGCTGCCGGCGCCGGTCGACAAGGTGATGACGTGCAGTTGCTGGCCGTCGCTGCGGGTGCGGATTTCCAGTCCTGGCAGATAGCGCACTTCGTGCCAGTGGATGGCGGACGGGGTATGGCTCACGTGGCGTTTGTAGACCCGCGCACCGTGGCTGTAGCGGTAGGTTTCTTCATCGTCGGGCAGGCCGTTGCTGTGTGAGAGCAAGGTCACTTTGGCCAGTTGATCGCGGGTATTCCAGCTCAGGGGCTGGCCGCGTTGCAGCCATCTCTGGTTGCCGTGACGGTCGAAGAGTTCGTCGAAAACCGGCTGCGGATCGCCGTCTTCCCAGCGCACGCCACGGTTGCTGTGTTCATCGATGCGCATCTGCCGAGTGAAGTTGTTGCCGTCGCGGCGGTGACACAACGTCGTCAGGTTGTTGCCCCGGTCGAAATCGTAGTGTTCGGTGAAGTTGAAGCGTCGACCGGGGTCGATGGGGGTGATCACGTCCGGCAAGCCCGGCTGGAGATTGGGTTTTTCGGCCTCGAAACCACTCGCGCAGGTCAGCCGGTACAGCGAGTCATAGGCAAACTCGCGATGACCGTCGACGCGCTGGTTGGCGAAGAACACCGTGGGCAGTGTGTGGTCCTCGATGCGCAGCACATTGCCCACGCGGTCATGGACATACTCAAGATGTTGGCACGGTTCTTTGCCCGGTTTTCCGGCCTTTTGGCTGCGCAGTCGACCGTCGGCGGGGTCGTAGGTCCAGGTGCTGATCACCCCGTTGTCGGCGCGTTGTTCGATGATCTGGCCGGCAGCGTTGTACTGCGCATCGTTGAGTACGTCTTGAGACGGGCCGGCCGCGTCGAGTTGCAGCCTGACCTGCTTGAGTTGCCCGGCGATGTCGTAGCGAGTGTGCTGCTGATGGCCGCCGGCATCGGTTTGGGTCAACACCGCGCCGAGGGCGCTGTAGTGTCGGCGGTTGGTGTAATGACTGGCGTCGGCAAAGGTGCGGGTTTCACCCAGTGACTGACCGTGCAAGGTGTAGCTGTTGAATCTCAACACACCTGCGGGATCGATCTGCTCGAGCAACTGGCCGCGTCGATTGTGCCCGGGGTCGGCAGAGGCGTCGGCGTAGGTAAAGGTTTCGACGTTCGGTTGAGTGTTTTCCTCGACCGCGATGATGCGTAATTGATCATCGTAGGTGGTTTGCCAATGAGATCCGCGCGCGTCCCAACGTTGACGGACTTCACCGACCACCCCGACCAGGCTCAGACGCCAGCCGGCGTCGACACTGTCGATGCGCAGCGCATTGCCGGACAGTCCGTGGACGCAGGCCACATTGGGATTTGGAGCGTTGCCGAACAGTCGCGGGTCCCATTGCTCCACCGGTCGGCCAAGTGTGTCATGGCGTTGTCGGGTGATCAGTGTGTCCAGTGCCCCACCGACGACCTTGCGCAGATAAGCCACCTGACGGATCGGCAAGCCGCGAGGGTCGTTGGCCTTCAGCTCGGGTGTACGCCAGTGGACATTCGTGCTCATCGGTTATTCTCGAATGAGAGGACTTATATCTTTTCGTGCATCCTTAGCCCGTCAGTCGTGCCTGACGGGCTGCGCATCTCATACTGCGGTTTCAAGGGCTCTTCGGGCTCTAGGTTTTGGAGTGGGGCGCTGGCTCAAAAGCGAACCTGATGCCTGAGCCTGCTCGACGCTCTGGTTTATTTCTTCGTAGGGCACAAAGGTGCCTGCTTCATTCAGCTCGAAGACGATTTTTTGACCCTGCTCCGAGACCGAGTCTCTAAGCTCGGTAGCCTGATCCTTGAGTTCTTCCAGTACGTTTCCGGCTTCGGTCGTTACGTCTTTGAGGGTGTCGCTCAACAAGCGATACGCTTCAGCAAGTGTTTTGCCTTCTTTCACCAAATCCGCGAAGTCCAGTTGCTTGAGTGGCGACCATTGCGACACTTCGTCCATTAACGAGGTTGCGGCCTTTTCACGCAGATCGTCCAGTTTGCTTTGAAGTACCTGCGGGAGCTTGCCGTTGGCCAGATCATTGACACCGTCGGAGACGATTCGGGTGGTGTCTCTGATCTGTTCGGTGTGCAGGGTTTCTGCGACGCGTATGCCTTGCTTGAAAAACCGGTAGCGCACATAGGATGCGAGCAGGCCTCCAATCAAGCCGCCTACCACGCCCCCAATCGCGTTGCCTACGACCGGTGCGAAGGTCCCGGCCGCACCTCCCAACGTGGCACCTACGGTCGCTCCCAATCCAAAGGCCGACAGACCATTTTTTGAGAAAAGGTACTTGCGATAGGTCATGCTGTTTCTGACTTCCGGGGTGATGTGAGTGTCGTCATCAGGGCCATCAAAGTGTGTTGCCGTGTCATGGACTTTGCTGCCGACGTCGGCCGCCGTTCTGAACAGACTTGTCGCTCGTTCCCAGAACCCCGATTTTGCGCCCCCATCATGGTCGACATAGACCATCGGGTTATTACCCACCATCACATACAAATTCAGCCCATCCACATCTCCACCGGGATCGGCACTGACCCAGCGTTGCAGCCACGGTGCGTAATAGCGCTGCCCATAGTAATAAAGCCCGCTGACATCCATTTCCTTGCCGGAATAACGGATAGTTTTGTAATCAGCCTCCACCGCCGAGCGCGCCGCCCACCAGCAGGTGCGGCCGAAGGGGGCATACAACTCGTGGCTGATCACTGCGCCGTTGCGGTCCAGTTCAAGGGTGCTGGAGCCCAGGTGGTCGTCGAGGCTGTAGCGCCATTGGTTATCGTCGATGCCATTGGGTTTGCCCTTGACCCAGTGCAGGCAGCGCGCACTGCCGGGCAGGGTGATGACGTGCAGTTCTTCGCTGTCGTCGAGGGTGCGGATTTCCAGTCCCGGCAAGTAACGGACGTCGCGGCTGTGGCTGACGGAACTGGCCTGTGTGATCAGTCGTTTGTGCACGCGCACGCCCTGGCTGTAGGCGTAGGTTTCCTCATCGTTAAACCCCGTATCCCGCTCGATCAGGGTGGCGATATTCAATTGGTCACGGTGATTCCAGGTCAGCGGCTGACCGGCTTGCAGCCTCTGCTGATTGCCATGGGCATCGAAGCATTCGTCGAACACCGGTTCGTCTTCGCCTTCCTTCCAGGCCAGGCCGCGATTGCTGTTGGGGTCGATGCGAATGTGATGGGTGTAGCAGTTGCCTTCACGCTGGTGACAAAGCCACGTCAGGTTGTCACCCAGGTCGTAGTCGTAGTGCTCGGTGTAGTTGAGGAGACGGCCCGTATCGATAGGCGTGACCAATTCGGGCAGCCCCGGCCGGATGGTGGCGCCGGCTACTTCAAAACCACTGGCGCTGGTCAGCCGGTACAGCGAGTCATAGGCAAAGTCTCGGTCGCCATCCACGCGCTGGTTGGCAAAAAACACTGGCTTGAAGAGGTGGTCCTCGATACACAGAATGTTGCCCATGCGGTCATAGTGATAACCGAGGTTTTGCAACAGCGGTTGTCCTGGGAGTCCGGCCCTCTGGTTCGTCAGGCGCCCGTCGGCCGGGTCGTAGGTCCAGCGGCTGACAACGCCGTTGCCAGCGGTTTGCGTTTCAATCTGCGCGAACGCGTTGTAGGTCAGACCCTGCAACACCGGTTGCAGTGAGTCGTCACCCTTGAGCTGGAGAAAGCTTTGCTTGAGCTGCCCGGCAAGGTCGAACCGTGCGTGCTGCCGATGGCCGGCAGCGTCGGTCTGGGTCAGCACCGCACCGTTGGCGCTGTAGCGCCAGGAGGTCGTACCGATCAGGCCGTCGAGAAACGTCCGGGTTTCGCCCAACGGCGCGCCCAGCAGGCTGAAACCTGTGAAGTCCAGCCTGCCCGCCGGATCCTGTTGAGCCGTTTTCTGGCCGCGCAGATTGTGCTCGGGATCCGCCGAATAGTCGGCGTAGGTGATGCGCTCGACGGTGGTCTGCGGTTGCCCACGGGGCCGTTCGTGCAAGGCAATCATGCGTAACTGGTTGTCGTAATCGGTTTGCCAATGACAACCGCGGCCATCCCAGCGTTGCAGCGCTTGTCCGGCAACCCCGATCAGGTGCAAACGCCAACCTGCGTCAACGCTATCGACCTGTAACGCTTTACCGGAAAGCCCATGAACAGTGGCGATATTGGGTTTTGCGGCCGTGCCGAACAGTCGCGGGTCCCATTGTGCGATCAAGCGTCCGATGGGGTCATGGAATTGCCGGGTCACCTGGGCCTGGGCTGGCGTATCGACTTTTTTGCGCAGGTATTGGACCTGTCTCACGGGCAGGCCACGGCCGTCGTTGACCTTCAGGGTCGGTGTATGGCGATGCACCTGAAGGTTCATTGCGTACTCCGGTTCCCGGGTTCGTCTGGCTGCGGGTCATGGGTATCGTTGAAATCTTCACTTCTCTGATACCAGGGATGGTAGGTCTCGCGAGATTCATAGCCTTTGGCACTGATGACTTTGACCGGCCGCCCCAACGGGTCATAAAACTGCTGGTCGTGATAGCCGAACCGGCGAAACGATGCGTCGTTGATGTAGCGCCAGGCATTGGCAAAGTAGGGACGATAGATCCGCACGGCCAAGCCCTTGTTGTTGTATTCCAGCCGTTCGCTGACGCGCCAGCGCGGGTCGGCGTGACGTTCCAATGGTGTGTCGGTTTGCGGATCGAGTTCCAGCTCGCCCTGCGCATTGACGACATAGGCCATCCCTGGCTCAACCAACTGCTTGGTTTGCAAGGTTCGGCCAAAGCCATCGACGCAGGTCAGTCGCATCTGGATCTGCTGACCCGTTTCAGCGTCTGGATAGTCGTCAGCGGTCAAAGCCAGGCTATGCACGGGTTCACGGGGCGTGCTGCGGATCAGTTCCAGCAGCGCTTGTTCGGCCGCTGTTCTGGCCTTGAGCCGGGCGAGACGCGCGCGTGCGCCGGCGCGAATGTGCAGGGACGGCAGGATGTAACCTTGTGCGATCCACTGAGCCAATCGATCAGGGGGCTGGCGAGCTGAATCGGGCAACGTGCCCATCCAACTGAGCAGGTCCTTGCGTAATACGCTGGCCGCTCTTTGCAGGGCTGCGACGGGGTTCTGAATGGCTTCGCCAGGGCTGGGGTCTTCGGGGCGCTGGTGTTTTTCGAGAGGGTCGAAACCGACGTCCGCGCCGTTTTCAGTGCCAAAGAAACTGGTTGCCAGCGGTTGCCCGGAGGGTTCGTAGAGGGCCTCCTGAACATTCTCGTTGGCATCGATGACACGTTTGGGTTGGAGTGCGTGGTAATCGTAATCGGCGTGGGTGGTGCAGCCATCCGGCAACTCAACGGTCCGGGTCAACAAGTGATAACGGTCATAGCCGATCCTGGTAATGCCGTGACTGGCGGTCGCATTGAATTGCAGCTCCTTGTAGAAGCCGTTGAGGTCGGCGTAACGGGAGAAACCGTTCAGTGCCGACCAGAGGTTTTCCTGCCGGTCCTCTTCGACGTCTTCGTCGAGAAACAGCTTCATGGGCAGGAAGCCGATTTTCTTCAGTTCCGCCCTGATGTCGAACGGTGGGGGCAAGGTGTCGTAGGCCGTCAACGCCGTCTTGTCCAGCGCCGCCAGCTCCAGCGGGCCAGCCAACGCCTGGATGTGGGCGCTGCCGTCGGGCAACAGGCTGCCGTCGGCAGACAGATAGCTGTGTCGCGATAACCGGCTCAACAGGCGCAAGGCTTTCCATTCGTCCCACGTGTGGGATGGGCTCAGGTACTCATACGACACTTCTTCGGGCTTGAGCCCGGTAGGGAGCGATCCTTTGGGCAGCTCCAGGACATTGAGGCGTTGGCGCCACGGCAGGCCCAGTCGCCACTCTTGAAACCCGTCCAGGTGAATGAACTCGGCGCGCGATTCGCTCAGGTAATAACGCTGTTGAGCTTCATCGTGGGCATCCAGCCACCATTGAGCCTCATCGGGATCGGTAAAGGGCGGGTCGTCCTCTTTGGATTTGCGCCGTGCATAGCTGACAGTCAACGCTCGAACAGGCGTGCCGAGACGGTCCCATTGCAGGGTGATTTCATGCCGACACAGCGGATCATCGGCGTGGCGTTCGTACTGGTAACTGATCTTTTCCACCCGCAACGGCAAGACAATCGCGTGGGGATGGTGCGGGGCCATGGGCCGGAGTTCACGCACCAGATAACGCGATTGCTCCACCGAATAGGGGACTCTGGTCTTGAGTTCATCCTGCGCGGCGAAGACTTCCACGCGCAGCACCGAACCGCTCAGGCCTCGAGCGATTTCGTGCAGGGTGTTCTCGTCGGTGGGGTTGATGAGTTCATCGATGCCGTCGTTTTCGTGGAAGCGACTGATCAGCGTGTTACCCAACGGATGGGCCTGTGGGTCGCCATGGAAATATCCCTTGCGAGGCAAATCCACCCGGCGTCCGGTATGGAACCAGGTGCGAGTCAAGGTCGGCGCGGTAAAACCGCTGTCGTCTTCCTCCGGGCTGGTTTCGCTGTCGGTCTGGTGCAGCAGGCCAAAGCCACGAAACTCGCGGTCGTGGCTGTCGTAGTAACCGTGGAAGTAGTTGAAGAACTGATTCAGGCAGTTGCCGGTAATCTCATCGAGCTGGCTCTGCTGGCTGACCACCTGTACCGGAAACGGCAGGTAGCAGGGTGGCGGCTGATCGGCATCCGGCCATTGCTGTTTTTCATCCAGCCACTCTTGTGCCGAACTGCGGTAGCGCACGGTACCACTGCAGCCCATGTTGTTATGGGTCGCGACCAGCGCGTAAGGCCGCACGCTGACAAAGTCGTAACGCCAGTGCCGTGGTGATGGGTGTGGCACGGTGAAGATCAAACTGGCGCAACCGAGCCCTTGCAGGTCGACGAAGTTGATCTGGCTCAGGGTGTCGTAGCGCACGTCCTCGGGCCAGGCCACGCTGATCGGCGTTTGTTCGAGCCGATTGCCGCCGCGATTGAGGTAGATATCGAAGTGATCCGAATGCAGATAAATCAGCGCCGGGGCGCCGGAACCATCGAGGTCGGCGATTCGCACCCGTGCTGCATCGAACTGCCCGTACTCGAAGGGCAGCATGCTCATGACGAAGCCTTTGCCAAAGCGTCCATGACCCAGGTTCGGCCAGCACTTGATCTCGTCGTGGCGAATGCGGCACAGGTCGGGTAGATCGCTGCCGAGCATATGGCCCAGAAACACCAGTTCGCTGCGGGAAGTACTGAACAGCGGCAGGCTGTCGTCGTTGGGCTCGTGGGGGACATCCTGCCCCGGTGCAAAGCCGTTTTCGCGAAGGTTGGCGTACAGCCGCACGCTTTTTGGGCCAATCAGCGCCAGTGAACTGAGGCCGTTTCCCGTCAGGTCGCCGAACTGCGCCAGCGCGTTGAAGAACTCCAGAGGGAAGGCATCGAAGGTGCTGAACGGCGACCAGCTGCGATCAGGCTTGAGGGCATAGAAACCACTCAAGGCCGGTTGTGCAAAGATCCAGTCGAAACGGCCATCACCGGTCAGGTCGTTGAGCGACTGCTTCACCGGTTTGCTGCCATCGGCGACCGGGATGGTCGGCAATACCTGCCACGGGCCGTAGATGATTTCATCGGGGTGGTTCGGCCCGCGTCGTGGTTCGCGGTAGTACCAGTGCTGGTCGTATTGGCAGAGGAAACCCGGTACACCCTCGCCATATAGATCAATGCACTGATGGTGTTGCCCGTCCTGAATGCCGGGCATGTGTTCGAAGGGGAAGAACGGCGTGGATTGGGTGTTGAGCTCGAATGGCGAGTGCTCGAACTCCATCGGCGGCATGTGCTCTACCGCACCACTGGCGTCGTAGGCTTGGTAGTGCGCGGCGCACAGCTGGCTGTAGAACAGCGGCTGCGGGTGGTATTCCAGCAGCAGGCGTTTGACCAGTGCGGGTCTTGGCCCCAGTTCATTGGGGAAGTGGTGGAACATCAAAACCTGCCGGCACAGGCGTCGGGTGCTCAGTTCGAAGCCGTAGCCGTAGGAGAAAAACGGGTCGCGGCGAGTCAGCCACTCGCCAATGTCATCGTCCGGTTCGGGAAACGGTTCCCCATAGACGGGTTTTTCACTCCAGTCGAGCGTGCGTTCGCCATAGTCGAACAGTAGATGAAAGTGCCACTCCAGTTCGGCCGGGTTGTCCACGGTCCAGGCGTACAGCTGCTCACTGGCGCTGAAATTGCCGTAACACACCCGCCGCAGATAACGCTGGGCCCGGTAATCGTGGGGTTGATCGTCGAGCGGATCTTCGGCTTTGTACTCGTAGGCGATGTGTTCGCCATGGGCGTTCATGCTTTCGAGCAACAGCCAGGCGCCGACCCGTAACCTGTCGTGTGGATCGGCCCGTCGCGAAGCTTCGGTCTTGCCGTAAATGTGCAGACTGCCGTCGGAGCCGTGTACCAGCCAGAAAGGTGGCTGTTGAGTGCTCGGCTGCCAAAGCTCGATCAGATCGAAGGCGCCTTCGACCCGAGGCCAGTAACGGACCACCGAATGCTCGCCCACAGGCTCATCGTTGTAGTGAGTTTCGGGACGGGACTGGATGCGCCCGTGACTATCGCGCTCGGGCATCCACTCATCACCGCTGGGCCCGACGATGACGTCGTCTTCGTGGTAGCGCGGCACGCCTTTACTGGTCTGGCACGTGATGGCATTGACAGTCAAGCGCCAGCCGATGCCGAACGGGCCATTACCGGCCTGGCTGTCGTAACTCAACGCCAGTGCAGGATCAAAGCCGCGTCCCGGCGAGATCGGCAACGGCAGCTCAAAGGAAGCCTTGCCGCTGGTGCCAATGGCGCCCCAGCTTTTGCCAATGGTGGTAATCGCGGCACTCTTGGCAATGGAAGGCGGGGTGATGCTTTGGGAGGCTTGATCTTCCACGGTCTGATCCTGTTCCGGCCTGGCGAGCGTAGGACTCACGCTACCAAGTTGGGCACACGACGTAACCTGTCAGATGTGACAGGTGAGCAGGGTTTTTCTAGAACAAATAAGCTCAGCTGTTGAGTTTTTTATCGCGGCCAGTGCTTTACGCAAACGTCAGGCAATAAAAAGCCGCGCTGTTTTTGCAAACAGCGCGGCTTTCGTGACCAACGGCTAAAGGCTTACTGCACTTCTACCGCCAGGCTTTCACTGATCTTCTTCTGCCAGATGGCGGGGCCGGTGATGTGTACCGACTCGCCCTTGCTATCGACCGCAACGGTCACGGGCATGTCTTTGACGTCGAACTCGTAGATCGCTTCCATGCCCAGTTCGGCGAAGGCCACCACGCGGGACTTCTTGATCGCTTGCGCCACCAGGTAAGCCGCGCCGCCCACTGCCATCAGGTAAACCGCCTTGTGGTCCTTGATCGCTTCGATCGCGGTCGGGCCGCGTTCGGATTTGCCGATCATGCCCAGCAGGCCGGTTTGCTCGAGGATCTGGCGAGTGAACTTGTCCATCCGCGTCGCGGTAGTCGGACCGGCAGGGCCAACCACTTCTTCGCGCACCGGATCAACCGGGCCGACGTAGTAGATGAAGCGACCCTTGAGGTCCACCGGCAGGGTTTCACCCTTGTTCAGCATCTCGACCATGCGCTTGTGCGCGGCGTCGCGACCGGTGAGCATCTTGCCGTTGAGCAGGACGGTTTCGCCCGGCTTCCAGCTCTGCACGTCTTCCGGCGTCAGGGTGTCGAGGTTGACGCGACGGGCCGACGGGCCAGCTTCCCAGACGATTTCCGGGTAGGCGTCCAACGGTGGCGCTTCCAGCGACGCCGGGCCGCTGCCGTCGAGCACGAAGTGCGCGTGACGGGTGGCGGCGCAGTTGGGGATCATGCACACCGGCAACGAAGCGGCGTGGGTCGGGTAATCCATGATCTTCACGTCGAGCACGGTGGTCAGGCCACCCAGGCCTTGGGCGCCGATGCCCAATTGGTTGACCTTCTCGAACAGCTCCAGACGCATTTCTTCGATACGGTTGGACGGGCCGCGCTTTTTCAGCTCGTGGATGTCGATGGACTCCATCAACACTTCCTTGGCCATCACCGCGGCCTTCTCGGCGGTGCCGCCGATGCCGATGCCGAGCATGCCCGGTGGGCACCAGCCAGCGCCCATTTCCGGAACGGTCTTGAGCACCCAGTCAACGATCGAGTCGGACGGGTTGAGCATGGCCATTTTCGACTTGTTCTCGGAACCGCCGCCCTTGGCCGCCACGTCGACTTCCACAGTGTTACCCGGAACGATCGAGTAGTGGATCACCGCCGGGGTGTTGTCCTTGGTGTTCTTGCGAGCGCCCGCCGGGTCGGCGAGGATCGAAGCGCGCAGGACGTTTTCCGGCAGGTTGTAGGCGCGACGCACGCCTTCGTTGATCATGTCGTCCAGGCCCATGGTCGCGCCATCCCAGCGCACGTCCATGCCCACGCGGACAAACACGGTGACGATGCCGGTGTCCTGGCAAATCGGACGGTGGCCGGTAGCGCACATGCGCGAGTTGATCAGGATCTGCGCCATCGAATCGCGGGCTGCCGGCGACTCTTCACGCAGGTAGGCCTCGTGCATCGCCTGGATGAAATCCACGGGGTGGTAGTAGGAAATGAACTGCAGGGCGTCAGCAACGCTCTGAATCAGGTCGTCTTGCTTGATCACGGTCATGAGTCGCGCTCCTCTAAAAGACGGGAACATTCAATAAGGTGTTTGCAGTTGGGGTGCATCGGTCGGCTGCAAACACCTTTACAAGGCACGCCGGGGTTGCTGGCGCGACGCTAAAAAGGCGCGGCAGTATAACGCGCCTAGGGTTCCGGTACATCCGGTAGGAGCTGCCGCAGGCTGCGATCTTTTCGTTCGCTGCGCGAACTTTGCGGTGGTTGAAGCAAAGATCAAAAGATCGCAGCCTGCGGCAGCTCCTACAGGGCGGTGGTCGGCGGTTGCCGGAGGCCCAAAAATTGAATGGTCATTTTTGAGGCGCCACACTAAAGTGGCATCTGGCCTTTAGGGTAGGACACTCTTATCAGCCCCCCTCTGCACGGTGAGTCAACGATTGGCCCATAACGCTCTCCAGAGTCTGTTGCTCAAGCGCTTTATTCTGGCGACGGGCACCTATGCGCTGGCGTTATTGCTGCTGTGGCTGGCGATATTCAGCGGACATTATCAAGGGCCGGTGCGCGGCGCGTTGATCGGTACAGTGCTGGTGATGCTCAGCCAGTCGGTGTTGTTCGCGGTGTTTTTCAGCGGGCGCACTCTGCGCCTTGCCGACCCTGGCCTGACCGAAGTTCAGGTGCTGCTGGGGCTTGGCTGGCAGACCTGGTTGATCGCGCATCTGGACTCGGCCCGCGGCGCCTTCCTGGTGTTTTACCTGTTGATTCTGCTATTCGGACTTTTCCATCTGCCGCGCCGAGCGTTTATCCGGTGTGCGGTATTGGTCTTTTTCAGTTTTGCAGGCCTCAACCTCTGGGAAGGCTATCACCTCGAACTGGCTGACCCGGCGCTGGCGGGGCTGCAAGTCTGCGTGTTGTTTATCGTGCTGGTCTGGCTGACGCTGTATGCCAGCTACGTTCAGACCTCGCGCAATCGCATGCGCCAGCGGCGGTTTGCCTTGCAGGCGCATCAAGACACCTTGCGCGGGATGATGCGCCAACTCGAAGACCTGGTGGCCACCGACGAACTCACCGGGCTGTTCAACCGCCGGCATTTTCTACGCCTGGCCTCGCGCGAACTGCACAGCATGGAAGAGGGCGTGGTGCATGGTCTGGCGTTGATTGACCTCGACCATTTCAAAAGCATCAACGACAGGCATGGCCACGCGGCCGGCGATCAGGTATTGCAGGCGTTTGCGGGTGTCGCCACGGCCTGCCTGCGCGAAGACGATGTACTGGCGCGCTACGGCGGTGAGGAATTTGTGTTGTTGCTACCCGATTGTGATCCCGAGCGCCTGACGTCCTGTTGCGAGCGATTGCGCATCGCCTTTACCGATGTCGAACTGATCGGCCTGAGCGTGCGGGACCTGAGCCTGTCCGCCGGCATGACCTTGCTTGAGCGGGGGGACGACCTGGATGACGCCTTGCAGCGTGCCGATCAGGCGCTTTATCGCGCCAAGCGTGACGGTCGCAATCGCTGCGCCGCGGCCTGGGAGAACGCTGATGCCTGAGTTACGCGTTGGCGATCTTCAATGGTCGGTGGCGGCGGGCAGTAACCTGCTCGATGCCTTGAACCAGAACGGTATGCATGTGCCTTACAGCTGCCGCGCCGGCAGTTGCCATGCGTGTCTGGTGCATTGCATCAAAGGCGAGGTGAGTGACCGGCGTCCCGATGCGCTGAGCGCCGAGCAGCGTCAGCAAGGTTGGCGGCTGGCGTGTCAGTGCGAGGTTGTCGATGATCTGCACGTGGCGGTGTTCGATCCACTGCACGACGGTTTGCCAGCCACCGTTGAAGCGGCCGATTGGTTAAGCCCCGGCGTGTTGCGCCTGCGTTTGCAGCCTGAGCGACCCTTGCGTTATCAGGCCGGTCAGCATCTGGTGCTGTGGGCCGGCAACGTGGCGCGGCCGTATTCGCTGGCCAGCCTGCCGCAGGAAGATCGGTTTCTGGAGTTTCACCTCGACTGCCGCTTGCCGGGCGAATTCAGCGATGCGGCGCGCCTGCTGAAAATTGGCGACCCGATTCGCCTGGGCGAGCTGCGCGGCGGTGCACTGCATTACGACCCAGATTGGCAAACCCGGCCGTTGTGGCTGCTGGCGGCCGGCACTGGATTGGCGCCGTTGTTCGGCGTGTTGCGCGAAGCGTTGCGCCAGGATCACCAAGGCCCCATCCGGGTGATTCACCTGGCCCATGATGCCAGCGAACATTACCTGGCCAAACCCTTGGCGGCGCTGGCGGCACAGCGTCCCAACCTGAGTATCGAGTTGCTGACGGCGGCTGAGTTGTCGGCGGCTTTGGCGCAATTGCGCCTTGTTTCCCGGCAAACCCTGGCTTTACTCTGCGGGCACCCCGACAGTGTCGACGCCTTCGCCCGGCGCCTGTACCTGGCAGGGCTGCCGCGCAATCAACTATTGGCCGATGTCTTCGTGCCGCGTGGTTGAACGCGAAATCACTTTCACGAGACTCACCATGACGAACGCCATCCTGCTGGAACGTGAGCGCGGGCTGCTGACCTTGCGCCTGAACCGCCCGGACAAGAAAAACGCCCTGACCCGCGCCATGTACAGCCAGTTGGCGGACGCCCTGCAGCAGGCCGATGTCGACCCCGAGATCAACGCCATCTTGATCACCGGCAGCAGCCAATGCTTCACCGCCGGCAACGACATTGCCGACTTCCTCGAAGAACCGCCGAGCGATCTCGACAGCCCGGTATTCCAGTTCATGCGCAGCCTGCTGGAATGCCGCAAACCGGTGATCGCCGCCGTGGCCGGTGCTGCTGTGGGCATCGGCACGACCTTGCTGCTGCACTGCGATCTGGTGTACATCAGCGCCGACGCGAAGTTGCGCATGCCCTTCGTCAACCTCGGGCTGTGCCCGGAGTTTGGTTCCAGCCTGATCCTGCCGCGCGTGCTCGGACAGGCCAAAGCCGCCGAGTTGTTGCTGCTGGGCGAAGGGTTCAACGGTGAACAAGCCGCCGCCTGGGGCATCGCTACCCAGGCGTTGCCCACTGGCGAGGCCGCACTGGCCAAGGCGCGCGAGATGGCACTGCGCTTCGAAACACTGGCGCCGGAAGCGGTGCGCATCAGCAAGCAGTTGATGAAAGCCCCGGATCGTGAACAGCTGCGCAAAGTGATCGAGGAGGAGGGAAACCTGTTCACCCAACGGCTGCGCTCGCCGGAAGCGATTGCAGCGTTGTCGGGGTTTATCAACAGAGCCTGAAAAGATCGCAGCCTGCGGCAGCTCCTACAATGGATCGGCGTACACCCGTAGGAGCTGCCGCAGGCTGCGATCTTTTGATCTTAAAAATGCAAAAAGCCCCGCCATTCACATGCCGGGGCTTTTGCGTTTCAGCGATCTGAAACTCAGACCATCTTGTCGCCAACGTGCAGGATCTTCATGCCGTTGGTGCCGCCGATGGTGTGGTAGCTGTCGCCCTTGGTCAGGATGACCCAGTCGCCTTTCTCCACAACGCCACGCTTGAGCAACTCGTCGATTGCGGCCTGGCTGACTTGCTCGGGCGGCAAGGAAGCCGGGTCGAACGGTACGGTGTAGACGCCACGGAACATGGCCGCGCGGGCCTGGGTTTCGCGGTGCGGGGAGAACGCGTAGATCGGCACCGACGAACGAATGCGCGACATGATCAACGGCGTGTAGCCACTTTCGGTCAAGGCAATGATCGCCTTCACGCCCGGGAAGTGGTTGGCGGTGTACATGGCCGCCAGGGCGATGCTCTGGTCGCAGCTTTCGAACACTTTGCCGATACGGTGGCTGGAGGTTTTGCTGGTCGGGTGCTTTTCAGCGCCGATGCAAATCCGCGCCATGGCCTGAACCGCTTCGAGCGGGTATTGGCCAGCGGCGCTTTCCGCCGAGAGCATCACGGCGTCGGTGTAGTCAAGCACGGCGTTGGCCACGTCGGACACTTCGGCGCGGGTTGGCATCGGGTTCTGGATCATCGACTCCATCATCTGGGTCGCGACGATCACCGCTTTGTTGTGGCGGCGTGCGTGCAGGATGATCTTCTTCTGAATACCCACCAGCTCGGCGTCGCCGATTTCCACGCCCAGGTCACCACGGGCGACCATCACGGCGTCGGAGGCCTTGATCAGACCGTCGAGGGTTTCGTCATCGGCCACGGCTTCAGCGCGCTCGATCTTCGCCACCAGCCAGGCAGTGCCGCCGGCTTCGTCGCGCAGTTTGCGGGCGTATTCCATGTCGGCGGCGTCGCGCGGGAAGGACACGGCGAGGTAGTCGACTTCCATTTCCGCAGCGAGTTTGATGTCGGCCTTGTCTTTTTCAGTCAGGGCCGGGGCCGTCAGGCCACCACCGCGACGGTTGATGCCTTTGTGGTCCGACAGCGGGCCGCCGATGGTCACGGTGCAGTGCAGTTCGGTGGCGGTGGCGGTATCGACGCGCATCACCACGCGGCCGTCGTCGAGCAGCAGCTCGTCACCCACGCCGCAATCCTTGACCAGGTCCGGGTAGTCGATGCCGACCACTTGCTGGTTGCCTTCGGTCAGCGGATGGCTGGTGGAGAAGGTGAATTGATCACCGATCTTCAGCTCGATGCGCTTGTTGGCGAACTTGGCGATACGGATTTTCGGGCCTTGCAGGTCACCCAGCAGGGCGACGAAGCGGCCGTGCTTGGCGGCGAGGTCGCGCACCAGTTTGGCGCGAGCCTTGTGCTCGTCGGGGGTGCCGTGGGAGAAGTTCAAGCGGGCGACGTCCAGGCCAGCCAGAATCAGCTGTTCGAGAACTTCCGGCGAGTTACTGGCCGGGCCAAGGGTAGCGACGATTTTGGTACGACGGACGGACATGCAAAGACTCCTGAGTTCAAGCGCTGAGTGAGGCTACTATGCTCCGCGGTTGTAGTCATTGTTCGTTTGCACTACTTATTTATTCGTTTTTTGTTATTTGCTTCTTTATTGAACCGTACAACTTTGATTCGAAGCCTCCTGAAGATTTTCGCCAACGGGTCGATACAGAGCTCAAGACAGGAGAACCCTCATGCGATTCGTGCTCATTGCCGCCCTTGCCCTCAGTGCCGTGGGCTGCACCCGTTGGTCGATGGACCATCATTTGAACAACGCCTACCGCGCTTATGACCGTGGCCACTGCGAGGACGCGATGCTCGAATTGTCCCTGGTCGACCGCGACAGCCGGGCGCGGCGTTATATCCAGCCGGAAGTGTCGATGCTGCGCGGCCAGTGCCTGGAACGCCAGAAGCTCTACGTCGACGCGGCGCAGACCTATCAGTTCATCATCGCCCAGTACCCGGACAACGAATACGCTTACCGTGCCCGCGCACGGCTGGAAACCCTGCAGTCGCTGGGCTGGTATCCGCCGCGCAGCAGCGCCAAAGCCATTCCCGCTCCTTTGTAATGCAGGGTGTCATTTAAAGGCTGGCCGGGTGCCGGCCTTGAGCTAATCTTCGATTAGCGCGTTTTAGAATGTTCAACCTAAACGCGGTAACACCCGTGAACGGCAGCGGTAAAGCGAGCGCGCAACAGTGACGTTCGCACCAGGATCGGGGACAGCGCACCTGCCACAGGTCCGTTGCGAAGTAGTAGTGCGGCTCTGCTTAAGGGCCTTTCCATAGCGATACTCAGCATGTTCACTGATCGCCGGATCGAGCGGCATCAACTGCCGTATTTTCTGCAAGTGTTCAATAGCGTCACCGACAAACCCATTGGCTTTATCGGCAATATTTCCGAAGACAGCCTGATGCTCATCAGCCCGCTGCCGATGATGATCGGTGCTGCGTTTGACCTGCGCGTGATCATCCCCACCAGCGAAGGCATTGCCGAGGTGATCGACTTGCATGCCTGTTGCCTGTGGTGCCATGAAGACGCCACCCCCGAGCATTACGACGCCGGTTTCGAGGTGCAACGCGCACCGCCCGAATACGGGCAACTGGTGAGTGCCTTGCGGCGGTATTTCAGCTTTTATCCGCTGCCGGCTTCGGCCTGATCCTTATCCGCAAAAGATCGCAGCCTTCGAAGGCCGCGATCTTTTGATTTTTCTACGCGCTTACAGCTGCAACCCGTACTTGATCGGCTGGATCGGGTACTCGTTGTCCAGCGCCTTCTCGACCAATAACAACCCGTGCTCGGTCAATTGATGGATCGCCAGCGCCAGGTTGCGGTGCTTGTCTTCCAGATCGTCGGACAGGTCGAGGATCAACGTGCTCACCGAGCAGAAGGTCTCGTAGGTGTAGGCCATCAAGGCTTCATTGTTGATGTCGGGGAGCACGGCGAAGAACTTCAGCGAACGCCGTTCATAGTCACGCGGGTTGCCGGTGCCGGGTTTGAGGTAGTGGTCCAGCGCCTTGTGCGCGGCGGCGTGGAGTTTTTTCGAGTCGGGGGAATCGTAGGGGGAAACGTTGTCGTATTCCGGGGGATTCGGTGTGGCTTTGAACATGATCGTAATTCCTTTATTGGAGCTGCCACCGACTCGCGACTAAACGAATGGGTGGCGGCTGTACGCAGGTTAGTCGACCGGGAGGAGATACGAAAAACCGGCGCGCCCGAGGGCGCCCTGCGCACAGCCACCATAACGTGCAGGGATAGGGAATACCTGACGGTCTGGAGCGCAATGCACCTTCGTATAACCTCCGGGCGACTAAACCCGATCGCTGATGGGCAGCGACAGGGTTCACGTTAGCCGGGGCGACCAAGGCGCACAAGCCGGGGGATTCTGGCGGATGTGTAGGCTGCGACGCAAGGTGGTGTAGCCGCGGACTGAAGGTTGAAAACAGGGGGGTGAAGGGGGCGGGAGACGGTTACCGTTGGTCGGGGCTGGTAGTTTTTACAGGTAGCAGGCGATTGGAAGAGGAGGGTATGAATAGCTCAACGTAAACCCGCTGGCCGCTTACCAAGGCCGAGGAGCTGATTTCATGTCTGATGATCAGGAAGAACTCATGACGCAAGGTCAGGAGACGCCAGGCGCTGAGGACAGCCACGAGGTTGATGGACTCACCGCACGACCAACCCCACAATTTCTACGCCCCTGGAGCAACACCCTGCTGGTGTCGCCTGTGTCCTTCTACGTTGAGGTGGGGGAGTGGGGCGTTCATGACTATCAGTTGGACGATCAGTACGGTGGCCAGCGTTATACCGGTCGTACAAACGAAATAGGTGCGTTTTTCAGGACCGAGAATGCCACTAAGAGAAACGGCCAAGGGAAATTTGGTGTCAGGGCTAATGTGCGAGGTGAGTGGACGAACTGGTCGTTTCTGGAGTTTTACCTCGCAGAAAAACCGACGCTGACTTCCCCGGAACCCGGTGCTGTGCTGGGCCCGAGGCCGACCTTCTCGGGCACCAAAGACACAAACCCTGAGGCAAGAGTCCTGATAGCGGTTGATACTCTCAGTTTCTGGACCGCGACTGCATCCTCGTCCAGCTCATGGACGTATGAATGGACAAGAGACCTGACCCCCGGCGTCCATACGGTCTATGTCCAGTACTACGTCCCGTTCGACGATGGAGATACCAGCCGCACGAGTTATTCAATTACAGTCGCCGGGCCAGCGGTCATCACCTCTCCGAAAGCGAACGACGTCGTACGCGAGTTCCGGCCTGAGGTCTCAGGAACTGGCACTAACGGTACGACCATCACAATATTTCGGCAGGGTGGTGCCGGCGGGTCCTACGGCAGCGCGACGGTCGTCAATGGCACTTGGAAAGTAAGACTGACCCAAAACCTGCCCGAGGGGGCGTTTGTTTTTCGCGCGGAAGCAACGCTCAACGGGCAGCATATTGGCTGGTCAAACCTGGTGCCCGTTACCGTGCGGTATCCCGCGCCCAATGCACCTCTTATTTCGGCGCCCGGGGCAGGCACGGTACAGAATCAGACGTTTACGATTTCAGGAACGGGCGGTGCGGTAGGTGCCACCGTCGAGATTCTCAGGGATTTTGGCGACCACACGGTTATTGGCACCGGTCCAGTGAAGGCGGACGGAAGCTGGGAGGTCACTGTCACCGTAGCGCCGGGGCCTGTTTCCCTTGTGGCGGAGCAATTCATTTACAGCGATGAGCATTCCCAGCGCAGCGCTCCCCGGCGCTTCAACATTCGCCCAGCGAGGCTGGCCGTCACCGTAACGCCTCAACCCAATGAACGCGTGAAGTTTTCAGGCGCCGGTCACACCGGCGCCACGGTCGAGATCACTAAAGTCAGCGGGCCGGGCAATGCGGTTTTGCTCACCGTCGAAGTGAAAAACGGTATCTGGGAGCTCATTGCCACGGGCTGGGTACCGGGCAGCTACACCCTGTCGGCGATCCAGAAGGTTTCCGACAATGCCGGCGGCTGGATTGCGTCGGAGCCGTTTCAGTTCTCGTTCACCTGGGATATGGCCGATCCGACGGATGTCGTGTTGACGGTCACGAACTACACACCGACTATCGCCGGCAAGGGCTACACCGGTGCCACCGTCGTTCTTCTCAACGATGGCGGGGGATCTTCGGCTCTTCCAGATACCACGGTCAGGAACGGAGCATGGTCAAGCACGGCCACGACACAGTGGGGGCCGACGAATGGGCGTAACGTGCATATCAGGCAGGGCCTGAATGGGGACTGGCCCGATCGTTGGGTGACCAAGGTGGTGACTATCCCTCTGTTGGCACCGGCCATCACCGAAGTGATCGAAAACGAATTGTCGCCAACCATCAAGGGCACCTGCTGGCCTGGTGCCGTGATCAATCTGGTCTACAGCGACCGCCCCACCATCGTGCATAACCCGTCTGGCGTCAGCGGCAACTGGACCTTCCGGCGCGACATACCTTTTGCCCCGGATGTCACCCACACGGTCACCGTCACCCAGACCGCCGCAGGGCAAACCTCGTCGCCGGCAACCCGAACATTCACCGTGAACAAGCCGCTGCTGAAGCCGGTCATCACGCAGCCTCAAAAGGATCAGGAGGTGGGCCGCGAGCTGACCGTTCGAGGGCGGGACGGGGTGAAGGGGGCCACGATGAAGCTTTGGGACGCCCAATTCGGAAGTCCAGAGCATCCAATACTCATAGGGGCGAAGCTGCTGACCAGCGACGGTGAGTGGTCAATCGACCTCAAGGACCTGGCGTTTCGCAAGTACACCATTGATGCCATTCAGTCCATTGGCCCGCGAGACTCCTTACCCAGCGACCACTGCTTTTTCGAGGTGGTGGTGTTACCGCCGGCATTCGAGGTGCCGGCACCGGGCGGCGATCTGCCGCGCACCTCAACCCTTTCAGGCACCGGCCTGCCCGGTGCCCGGGTCGAGGTGTGGTTGCAAGGTAATACGGAGCCTTTGCTCAGGGATCTTGAGGTCGACAAAAGCGGTCACTGGGAGGGTTGGGTGTCGTTGCCGATCGGGGAGAAAACTATCCGGGCCAAGCAAACCTTGGGTGATGAACGGCCGTCCAAAGACAGCCCCCGGCTGACCTATAACGTGGTGCCGGCGGTGCCGTTTATCGAAACCCCCGCCAATGGCGAGTCGGTCGGTCGGTGGACGGTGGTTTCAGGGTTCGGGTATCCGGGCGATACGGTTGCGGTGGCGTTGGCTGTTGCACCACAGACGGTCTTGAGGTGCGCCCCGGTGCTTGGCGATCGTACGTGGTCGGTGACGGTCGAACTCGACCGACCGGGCGGTATTCACCAGTTGATTGCTGTGCAATCGCGCGATGGCTTTGACTCCCGATCATCCGAGCGAGCGATTCTGCTGGGCTCGTATCTGCCCCGGATTGATGTGCCGGCAGAGGGGGTTAGGGTTGCCCATCCCGTGGTGTTTGAAGGGAAAGGTCGGGTCGGGGTAGGGGCACTGGTTGCTTGGTTCGATCCTGATCATGTGCTGGTTGATGACGTCAAAATCGCTGAACCGGATTGGCAGGCTACAACCCAAAGAGCGCTGGGGATCGGGGGGAATTGGGTTCGCTTTTTTCAAATTGTTTATCCCAATGGATCAGGAGATTCGTTTGCTATTTCTGACTGGGCCGAAAGTGAACGCTTCGAGGTGGAACGGCAAACACCACCCTCGGAGTAGCGTCCGGCAAGGCTGCCGACGAACGGTCAGCGCTACTGTCAGTTATGACAGTAGACGCTGGCTTCGCTCAGGCGCTCAATCCAGCTATTGAATTGAATCACCCGACGGCCTCGCGAGGCTGTTGGATGACCTGTCATCGGTATAAGGAGTTTCGCCATGGATGCCTCACTGGATCGCCCCTTGCAGCGGTTGTTTGATGAAGTGTTCCCTGAAGAAGAGCAGCGCAATAAGTATGGCGAGCTGAGCGCGTACATCGAACAGGGCGGATCAGTGTTCCCGCTGGTGGAGCAGGGTGTAAAAGGCCTGGTGCGTGACTTCAAATTGAGCCCGGAGGATGCACACAGCTATGTGCGGCGGGCCAATGCACTGGCTACTTATGTGCGGCGTCAGTTCATCGAACAGAGGTTGACCGGGGATGAAACGGAGGTGGCCAAGCCGCTGAGCGGGCTGTTGTCCAGGGTGGAGGGGCCGAGTTTTGAGCGCTTGTTTTCCATCAATTTCGATGGGCTTTGCCCGCCTGATGCGCTGGAGTCCGTGACCTCTCCGGTCGCGTATTTGATCGAACTGTTGAAGTGGATCAGGGACCGGATCGAGTCTGTCCCGGTTGACGACACAGACCCGTTCCCAAGGATGCCGTTGAACGCGCGACGTACAGACCTTGCGACGCGATTCATCGACTTCAACGCGGTTCATCAATCGGTGTCCTCGGTGGACATCATCATCCCAGTGCTGGAAACCTTCATCCAGGCCCACAGCGAGGGACTCGATGATCTCGATGAGGCCATGAGTCAGGCCCGTTATCCCAATGGGCTGCCCTACTACCGGGACTGGACGACGATTGATTTTGTCGCCCGGCAGCATGACCTGTCGGTGGGCGAGGTGGCGCGGGTGGTTGACCTCTCTTCTCCGTATTTTCTGCAACCCAATGGATGGAGCGTTGAGGCAGGGCGAGCCTTACTGCATGGCTCCCGGTTGGGGCCTTACCAGCGGGAGTTGTTGACTGAGGATCCCTTTAACAGTGAGGACCCCGATAGGCGTGAGCAATTCTATCGGCTGAACTTTGGCGCTGAGGGTGTGGATTGGCAGAACATCTACCAGGTGCGGTTCTTCTGTGAAAGGACAAAGCTTGACGCTACGGGGCTTGAAGCATTGCTCTCGATTCTAAGTTTCGCTCCGGTGCGGTCTGCCAATGCACCTCTGAAAGATGGCGAACCGTCAACTCCAAGTGGTGCGCAGTCGGGTTCGGTCTATCTCAACGCAGGTCAATCGCCTTCCGTCAGTATTGAGTTCAGGAGAACAAACGAAGCGCTTCATCGATTCAAAGATATCAGCCACGCACGATACGACCGCATGAACCGCAAACTGCGTCTGGACCAATGGCTGGGACTGCCCCCCGAGCAGGTGGATGCGCTGCTCATGGCGGCCATCAATGCCGAGACCCGCACCCAGGCACCCAATCACGAGTGCTGGATATCGCAAAACACCCTGCGCGCCATCGGCCTGTTTCAAGGGTTGCGCGAGCGTTGCGGCTGCACCGTCGAGGACTTCGCGGTGTTTATCGATCAATTGTCGATCTTCGGTCGCGGTGAAACGCCCTCGCTGTTCGATCGGGTGTTCAATCCCCCCTCGTTTTCTGCCGAGCCATTGAAGCTCGATGGCGGCGATTTCCCGGTGTTCCCTGCTCCCGGCGCGGAGGGGGTGACGGTCAATCAGCTCTGCCGTGGCCTGGGGATTAATCTGCACACTTACCGTCACCTGGCCGAGGCCATCGCCCAGGCGCAGGGCAAGGCGCAAACGCTGCAACGTGACGTGGCGACGCTCTCGAGCTTTTACCGTCTGGTGAAGTTACCGCAGCTGCTGGGTATCACCCCGGTGGAGGCCATCGTCTTGCTCATGACGCTGGGGGGAGACAGCTGGCTCAACGTGCTGGCCGAGGTTCCCCCGCTCAAAACGCAGCAGTCGCAAGACACCACACCGGATGTGTTGAACGTGATCCACGCCATGGACGCCTGTGTGCGCTGGTGCAATGAGCACACGCTGCCCATGGCCTGGATGCTGCAGGTGGTTGCGCCCATTACGGTGCCGGCGGCCGCGTCTTCGGATGAGCGCCAGTTGTTCGAACAACTGCGCAACCTGCTGACCGCCGCACTGTTTTCCAATGCGGCGTTACTGATGGTCGGTGTCCCTCCGCTGGGCGGCGGGGCCGACTGGCTGGATTTGCTGCCGGCACTGGTGGACAGCGACGGTTTGGTGCTGACGCAGCTGGAGGCGATCGAGCTCGACTACCTGACGTACGCCCGCGAGAAGCTCGATTTGGCCGTCAGGGCCGGTATTGGCGAGGGCGATGAGGCCTCACGTGCGCAGATCGTCGAGAAAATGCTCGGTGTGTTGCTACTGGCCAGAGCGGGCCAGGTGTCGGTGGTTCGCGAGTGCCTGGCGGTTTACGCAGGGCTCGGGTCGGAGCTGGTGGTGCGGGTACTCGCCTGGGCGCAGGGCAGCGTTTATCACGTGCTCCGGCAAGCGTTTGAACGAAAGACTGAAGGCGATGAGGTGGCGAGCTACCGGTGGCGGGCAGAGGAGGAAGGGGATCCGTTTCTGGTGTTGCTGGCCGATGTACGCCGCCGCAGTGCGGTGGTGGTCAAGCTGGACCTGGGCGCAGAACTGTTGGATGACTACCTGGCCTACGGCTACCGCGTCTGGCTGGGGCGCACGAATAAATATGAGTTCTCGCTGAGTACGCTGTACTACCTGACGGTGCTGACCCGGGCCTTCGCCCTGGGGTCTCAGCCGTCGGCGAAACTGCTCGACTACCTGCGTGAGGTTAACGCACTGCCAGACCCGCTGACCGGCGATGCCTTGCGTCTGGCCCAGGAGACGGCGGCCATTCGGCTGGCGATTTTTTTCAGCTGGAGCATCCAGGAAGTACGCGAATGCGCCAAACGCATTGATCCAGACCAGCAACTGATCAAAAACCTGGTGCAACTGGATCTGCTGATGCGTGTTCGGGTGTTGGCGGACAGCAGTGGCATGGACGCGCAGACGATTTTCCTGATGGGCACCCTCCCGGCGGATATCGACGGAGCGGCCTATTCCCTGGCGGCCGAGCATGCGCTGCTCAGCTTGTCGACGCCACCGGTGCCCTTCATTCCTCACGACGGCGAAGCCCTTGAGCACACGGTGAAGACGACCTGCGTGGTGGATCGCAGCGAATTGGTGGCCAATAAGAGACCCGAGGAGGACCAAGCCACCTTCACGGTGACCGTCAAAGACATCACCGGCAAGGGTTTGAGCGGGGTCTTTGTGTATTGGCAGACCGAGCTGGGCCGCATCGACAAGAGTGCCACCGACGTCAACGGGGTGGCCAAGGCGGTGTTTACCCCAGGCAGGGTCATGGGCACCGCCGCCCCGCGTTACTGGCTGGACCTGCATCCGAAGCAGCAAGCGCCCAGTGTGGTGATTGGTGCGGATGAAACTACGTTGACCTTCCCATCCCCCCTCCAATCCGAAGTGCCGGATGGCATTACACCTTTCGGTCAGGAGGTCAGGCTGTCTGCGGTGATGAAGGACCGGTATGGAAATCCGGGGATCAACAGGCCTGTGAGCTGGTCCGCTGACAGTACAGAGATCGGGGTCCCGGTTGCGGCGATTGTCCGGCCAAGCGAGGCGTTGACCAATAAAGACGGGGTCACACAGGTGTATGTCTCAAGCCCGTCGGGCGGGACATTCGAGGTTAGCGTCAAAAGCACGGAGAGCGGGACAAGCGTGCCTTTTGAACCGATTGAGTTCGCAGGCAATGCGCAGTCCCGTTGAAGGAAACGCCATCCATCCGGGTAGGCCATACCTCAGGAGCAAGGATCATGGATAACAACACGCACATCGCCGGACTGCTCGAACAGCGTCGCACGGCCCTGGTCGAGTACTGCATCGGGCAGGTCAAGAAGGGCTTGCCTCCCAATGATCAATTCAATTTCCTGAGGACCCCCGCGGACTTGTTCGAGCTCCTGCGCATGGATCCGCTGGACAGTTTTGCAGTGCAAAATTCCTGGGCCGCCGAGGCCACCAGCTGTGCGCAGCACTACATCCATGCGGTGTACCGCAAGCTGGAACCGGGGTATGCAGGCGTCGAGTTCGATAAACGGGATCTGAAAACCTGGGAGCTCTACGGCAACTACCCGGATTGGGCGGCGCTGCAGCTGATCGCGATCTACCCGGAAAACTTCATCACTCCTTTTGTGCGTCGGCGCAAGACCAGCCTGTTCAAAACCCTTGAGAACGAGCTGAACCAGACGCGCCTGAGCATCGACTCGGTGCAGGTGGCCTTGAAGAGTTACCTGCAAACGTTCGAGCAAACCTGCAACCTGGAGGTGATCAGCGGTTACATGGATGGCACCTCATTGACTGACGCCCTCTCACCCACGCGCGCTGACTATTACTTTGTCGGCCGGCAGCGGGTGCAACCCTTTCAGTACTACTGGCGCAAGGCCGAGGTTGAACTGACGCCCTGTAGTCAGGTGATTAACCCGGCGGCATGGAGTGAATGGCAGCCGGTCGAGATCCCCGCCGGGGAGAAGGTGCTGGATATACGGCCGGTGTTCTGGGGCGGGCGTTTGTGTCTGGTTTGGGCAGAGTGGCGGGACAGGGTGGTCAGTAAAGAAGCGGGCGAGTTTCTGCCATACAAGCTAGACATCCAGCTGGCGTTCATGGCACAGAACGGGCACTGGTCGGCACCGTTTTCTTTGTACAGCGCGGACCAGGATAAGGATGTCTCGACGGGCTGCCGGTTGATTGCCACGGTGCTTGTCGATGACCGGCACCCCAAAGGCAAGTTGGGGGTGTTGTTGACCAATCGTAGCAATCCGGCGCCTGAGAACCCTGTCGATGTGTATCTGGTACGCGATGTCCTGTTTCGTCATATTGCCAACGATGATGGTGGCTGGCTGGCCCCCTTGACGGACCATCGTTTTGTCGATTCTGGCATCGTGCAGCACCCGATCTTGCGACAGAGCCTGCCGACGATTACCGACTCCAATGACCCCGCTGGCAGTTTGACCCCGTTCTACTCCTTGCAAGCGATGGTTTTACGCGTTGCCGCGCAGGATGTTCTTGTGGTCAGAGGTGTTTGCGCGGCGAAACCGGGCGCCACAGGGGTTAACAAAACCTTCGATTTGACGTTGCTCAATGGGGTAGTCGGGGATCCTGCACCGATCACAGGAGCCTTCTCCAACGCCGGTGGCTGGAGTACCTCCTGGATGGCCGTTCGCCGGTCGGCGGGCGGCTTTCCAAATCCAGTCACTTTCACATTCGGTGGTTCTACCGAAAATACTGAATCCGGTCGCAAAAAATACGTAGTGACGGTGGACACGGTTGTGTCGTTTGTCCCGCCATCGCTGGACAAGACCAACGCCGAGGGCGCGCAATTTCTCACCCTCAACCAGTCTCAGCTGACTCTCAAACACGTCCGTCTGAACTCGTTGTTCGGCCCCGAGCTGGTGCAGCGCGCCAACATTTCGGTCGATAAGGTGCTGGACTGGGAGACCCAGCATCTGCAAGAGCCGGACCCCACCGCAGGTCCCATCGACGAGCCCAATGGTGCGTTCGATGGCGCCAACGGGTTGTTTTTCTGGGAGCTGTTCTTTCACCTGGCGCACCTGGTGGCTTCACGGTTAAGCGCTGAAAACCGTTTTCTGGAAGCGCAGCAGTGGTTGCATTACCTTTTCGACCCTCAGGCTCCGGCAGATAAGGAACCTGAGCCACCCGAGCCACCTAAACCCTACCCCAAACCCCTTTACTGGCGCTGCCGGCCATTGACCGTCCCCGGCAACCTGGGCTGTGAAACCGAGGCCCCGACTGATCCAGATGCCATCGGCTATTCGGCCCCCCGGCATTTTCAAATCGTGGCGTTTACCGAGTACGTGAAAAACCTGATGGCCTGGGGCGACTGGTACTATCGCCAGCTCACCCGTGACAGCCTGGTGGCGGCCAAATTGTGTTACGTGCAGGCCGAGTTTTTGATGGGCAAGGCCCCGACGGCGAGAACCGTCAACCGCTGGCAAGCGAAAACGATCGGTGAACTGTTGACTAATGCCGGCTCTCGGCCCGCGCTGGAACACTTCGAAAGAAACCTCGTGTTGACCCTGGCGGAGGTGCCGGCCAAGGCCGACGTGGCGCCCGAGCTGGGCCTGTTGGGGGTCAAAGGTTTTGAACTGCCGATCAATGAGCAATTGCTGGAGCTGTTCGCCTTGCCCGGCAGCCGCCTGCATAACCTGCGCAACAACCTCACCCTCGACGGCAAGCCGCTGCTGATTCCGCTGTTCAGCCCGCCAACGGACCCCAACCAGTTACTGCGGGATCTGGCGGCCGGCGGCGCCGGTTCGCCGCGGCCGATGGGCGGGCAACTGGTGGTGGTGGCGTTTCGTTGGCGGGTCATGTTCGAGGCCGCGCTGCGTGCGGTGCAGACACTGCAGGATCATGGTAACCAGGTACTGCGCCTGCTCGAACAACGGGATCGGGCCGAGATGGAGGAGTTGCAACACAGCCATCTGGTGGATTTGGGGGCTTACGCCCAGACCGTGCAGGAGCAGACCATCGCGCAGTTGGAGGCGAGCGTGACCGCGTTGGGCCAGAGCCGGGCGGTGGCGCAGGAGCGTGCGGAGGCGTATGCGAAGAGGTATGAGATCAATATCAGTGATGCGGAATATGAGGTGATGGACTTCATATTGGCGGCGAAAATCACTTCAATCGCGAGTATCGGGCACAAATTGGCGGCAGGGCTGGCTAAAACGGTAATCCCTAATAAAGCTGGGACGACTTTTGGCGTGGAGAGCCCGGCAGGGTTCATTGAAGCCGTGGGTTCCGGGCTCGACATTGCGGCAGCAGGTTTATCCCTGCATGCCGATCGAACCGCCCTCACCGAAACCTACCGCCGCCGTCGCGGCGAATGGCAACTGCAACGCGATCAGGCATCGGCAGAGGTCCGCGCCATCGACGCGCAAATCACCGCGCAACGCCACGCCGTCGAAGCGGCCAAGGCCAGTTTGCGGCAAACCCTGCGGGCCAATGCCCACGCGCTGACGCTCTACACCTTCATCAAAAAACGCGCGACCAACGCCGAGCTGTTCGGCTGGCTGCTGGGCCAACTCAAGGCTTTGCACTATCAGGCCTATGACGCTGTTGTCAGCTTGTGCATCAGTGCCCAGGCCTCGTTGAGCTTTGAGACCGGCGACTACGATTCGCAGATTCCCCTGCCGCAGGTCTGGCTGGACGAACGTCACGGCCTCACGGCGGGCGAACACCTGAAGGTGCACTTGCTGCGCATGGAGCGTGAATACCTGCACCGTCATGAGCGGCGTCTGGAGCTGGTCAAGACCATTTCGCTGCGGCAATTGTTCAACGATACGGTGGACCCGCAAGAAGGTTTCGATAACTGGGCGGCTGCGCTGCTCGACCTGAAAAACACCGGCACACTGGATTTCAAACTCACGCAGTTGCTCTTCGATCGTGACCATCCGGGCCATTACTGCCGGCAGATCAGCACGCTAGAAATCGACCTGCCGGTGCTGGTCGGCCCGTTCGAAAATGTGAAGGCCATCTTGTCTCAGGCCCAGAGCATCACGGCGACCAAGGCGTCGATCCGTTCGGTGGAGTATCTGCATAACCCCGGTAATACAGTGGCCCCCGCCGATGTGCGGTTCAACCTGCGCGCGGGTCAGCAAATTGCCCTGTCGGTGGGCGTTGGCGACAGGGGCATGGCCACGGTGAAACCCGATGAAGGCTTGCTCAACCCGTTCGAATGCACGGGGACGGTATCGCGTTGGCAGCTGACCTTTCCTCGGCCCCGCAAGGAGCCACAGAAATCCATGCTGGCGTCGTTGACGGACATCATCCTGCGCGTTCATTACACGGCCAAAGCTGGCGACCCGACGTTTGCGCGACGAGTCGAGGAACTGGTCAATCGCGTCGATCCGGATGATCCGCTCCAGCTTGATTGATCACCGATACGCACGGGCAGAACCGGACAGGGACAGGAGCAGACAATCATGAGTGAACCGATTATTCAGGCCAATGCGAGCCTGGTGCTCAATGGCGACTTTACTCAACCCCTCAATGTGGGGTGGACTCGAGGCTCTACTAACCCGAGTTGGACCAGCCTCGAAGGCGACGTGTACGAAGGGAGCCCGATACGGCTACTGAAGACATGGAATGAGTCGTCAGCCCATCAGGTAATCGAGGTGCCAAAAGACCTTCGCGCAAACGCTCGTTACTTTCTGAGTTTTCTCTGCGAATCGTGGCATGACAAGGACGGTCGTCTGGAGGTCTGCATTGAAGGGAGTCCGGAGCCTGCGCAGGTGATCACGCTGCCTGCCGGCTCGCGGCTCAATAGCCCAATGGACAAAGAGCAATATGCCGATCATCGACCGATGGTATTCAACCCTGAAAAATACGAGGTCGAGCTGACGCTGCCGCTCAAACAAAACGACAAGGTGCGTGTCAGCGTGTTCAGCCCCGCCAGCAGAGACGATGAGTACGAGAAGATCATCCGCATCACCCGCATCGAGATCCGCCTGCACCTGGAACCCTTGGTGCTGCGACAGCTGAAACTCGACGACCAGACGCTGCCGCCGGCTCGTACGTTGTACCTGTGTCTGGGCGCTGCCGGGACCTCGAACCACCGGCTGGGTTTTGTGCCAAAGCCGGACAACGCCTGGCGCGACACCGCAGCGTCGCTGAACATCGAAAATAACCCTCAGGATGGCAGCATTGTCGCGACGCCGATGTGGGGGCTGGACCATCCGCTCGACGACCATTGGGAGCTCTATTGCCCGCTGATCGACGGTGATGGCCCCCATGAGTTTTCCTTCAACCTGCTGAACAAATACACGGCCGACGCCTACCGCATCAACGCTTCGCTTGGGCATCACCGGCTGGTGTTTCGTGAGGTGCTGGAGGCGGCCTACTACCCGGTTGTCGAGTACGCACAAAGCGTGCGCCTGGGGGTTCAGGTGGCGTCGTTCTACACCGGTCAAGCACTTAACGGCCGGACGGTGAGCTGGGGGGTAAAGGGGCAGCGGCAGGCAATCTCAGTGCTCACCGATGACGAGGGGTGGGCCTACTTCGATTACGCCCCAAGCCGTGCGGGTGATGTTGTCATCGAGGCGTCGGTGGAGAGTCTGTACTACGCCAGCGGTGTGTTCACTCAAGGGTTTGAGGTTCGGGTACTGGCGACCGACCCCTGGAAGGAGGTCATGGCCGTCATCGATGGCAAGCAAACGCCATGGGACGAGAAGACCGGTTACCCCAATCGGGGCACTCAATACCCGGTGACCTTGAGACTGCCTGCCAATAGTCCGTTGCTGGGAACCGATCTGTGGTTGCGGTGGGAAGGCGACTCACCGGCCGAATTGGGGGTGACGGTGAGCCCGCAGCTTGAAGAGCCCGTTCCGGTAAGCGCCGTCGAACTGACCTGGCGCCTGACCTGCGAGGATCGTATCGACGGCAGGTTTTACTTGCAGTTGGGCTGCTCGAAACTGTTGCGGCCTTCAAGCAAAAAAACGATGTCGCTGGCGCGCAACAATGTCGAGATCGGTGAGGTTCGAGAGGCCAACAAGTTCCCGGTGGTGGATGAAAACGAAAGTGTGCTGCTGATGGTGCAGGTGCTGCACATCCTCACCAGCGGCCCCGGTGATCCGGTGGTCAATGCCCTGGTTGACTGGGTGGGGCCCAATGGCCCGGTGTCTACGGTCACGGGGGCCGGCGGCTGGGCCAGCGTGCTGGATACGCCGAAGACGGCGGGGGGCTACACCATCACTGCGAAAGTCAGGGCGCACGCGGACATGCAGCCGGTTGAGCGTGAGTTTGCGGTGACGGCGCTGGCGACCAGCCCGTGGAAGAACAAAGTCTTGTTTCATCTGGACGGCGAGCCGGTGGACCTGGCGGTCGTCGGTATCATTTGTCGACGTGGCGAGCCGCATACCTTCCGGGTGACGCCGACGGCGGGCAGCCCGGTGAAGGACAAACCCATGACTCTGACCTTGCGCAGTGGAGAGCCGGGTCTGGGATTGGTCATCGGGGCGCCGACAGCTACGCCGGCAGGTGGTTGGGAATGGCGGTTGAGCTCCGAGTCCAGCGCCAGCCGCAGTGGCTTGTTCGAGTTGACGCTCACGAGTGATGTGGTATCGGGCGCTCGGGAGCTGTCCGGGCGCTTGCTCTCGGAAAATCTGGCGGATGAGGGGCGTATCGCGCTCGATCAGGTGTTGGCCACGGTGGGCAACCAGACGCTCTTTCCGTGTCTGGGGGCGCTTCATCAATTTAACTTTTTGCCCCATGCCCTGAGCCCGCTAATCGGATTGGATTTAATGTTGAAGTGGTCGGGTACGCCTGCCAATGAGCTGGGGGCAACGGTGACACCGGCATTGAACCTTCCGCAGGCCATCAACGCCGGGGGCGCGGCCTGGGCGCTGAACTTCACCGTCAGTCAGAAGACGGGCCAGTTTTCACTGGCGCTGGAGCTGTCTCAGCTCAAGCTGACGTTCACCGCCAATCTGATGCAACTGGCACACAACAAAGTCCGGATCGAGACGCTGCGCGAAGCGGCTGTGGATCCGGTCGTCGGGCAGGACCGGGCGTGGCAGTGGGTGCAGGTGATCTCCAGTTTCACCCGCCAGCCGGTAGCGCAGGTGCCGGTGAAGTGGACGGCGGTGGGGGCTTCGGCTGACGTGGATACCGATGCGAACGGTTGGTCCGGTTATGGCTTGGCGCCGGCAACCGCGCAACAGCACAACGTCGAGGCGCTCGTTTTTAGCGCTTATGACGACTATCAGGACAAGCGCGCCATGACGGTCAACGCACTGGCCAGCGACCCGTGGAAGGGGCTTGTCGTTCAGTTTGATCGCAAACCCGCCGAAACCTGGGGGGCCAAGACGTATTTCCCACGGCGCAAGGGGGAGCACACTATGGAGTTGTTGGCGCCAAGAGGCAGTCCGTTGCTGGATCAATACGTAACGTTGGGGCTAACCGGCACCGGCCCTGCTGCACTTGGCATCAATTTCCTGACGCCGGCGCTAGGCGTGCCGCGATTGTTGACCAGCAAAGGCTTGATCTACACGTTCAGATGTGGCGATCTGAATGACAGGAGTTTTGCGTTGCGTCTGGCCGCGTCGAGACTGCAGAACCTGTCACCGGCCAATGCGTTGTCGCTGGGCAGCGGCGGGCAAATCTTGAAGATCATCGTCAGCCATCGTGTTGATCAGACTCTGGATTGGGGGCAGGCGCTGTATGAACAGGTCACGGTGGTGTCTGCCATCAGCGGCAAGCCGATGGCCGGCTGGACCGTGACCTGGCGCAGCCCCGACCTGGGGGTGGTGACAGCGGTGACTGACTTCTATGGCGTGGCCAGGATTCATTTCATGCCAAAAAACCCGGGGGCCGCTGAGCTGACGGCGACGGTGGGGGATGAGCTGCATTCGGACACTCTGTCGCTGACTTTTACAATGAACGAGCCACGCAAGATCAGTGAGCTTTATGAAGGCGATAACGACAAGTGGCCTGTGGAATGGGAGTCGCAGGTTCACGCACTGGCCAAGGTGGTCTCCAGCAGGACGGGTATGCCGCTGAAAGGCGTTGAGGTCATGTGGGAGTACGCAGGTCGGGTGCTGTCGCCGTCGCTAACGGATGCCGAGGGGATCGCAAGGCTGACTTTCGTCCTGACTGCCGAGGGGCAGGGAGTGTTGTCGGCGGCGGTGAAAGGCGGTGAGGGGGGCTGGGATACGGCGCAGTTGGTGTATGGCGGGGTGGTGCCAGTGATCAAGACGTTGACCAGTCCTGAATCGAGTATTCAGCTGGGGCAAGAAGCCGATGCTGTGGTGACAGTAGTTTTCCGTGCCGACGGCCAGCCTGTTGGGGGGATAAGAGTCCGGTGGGCGTTTCCGGGATTGAGCTTGCCTGACACCACTACAGGCGTGGATGGAAAATCGCAGATAACCTTCAAGCCCGTAGAGTTGGGGACGCATAGGCTTACGGCATTTACGGCATTTACGGCATTTACGGGGTTCGACAGTCGAAAATCGCTGGATTTCAAAATCGTAAAACCCGTTTCTATAGTGGAGATGAAGGTATCTCCCCGGATACTGGTGTTGCTGGGGCAGTCTGTCACGGTTGAGGCCCGGTTAGAGGGAGGGGCAAGGGACGAACAGGTGATCTGGAGTTATCCCGGGATGGAGGACAGCACGTCGCCCGTCAGCGCTGATGGATGGGCTTCTTGCACGTTAACGCCGACAGAACTCCCAGTAGGTGGTTTGGCGACGGTTACCGCGAAAGTAGTCAACGGCCAAACGCCTGCGCCGACGTTGTCGATGAACATTTGGGTGACAGCATTGGATAGTCCTTTGGCCAAGCCCACCATTCTGTACTTGGACAATGAGCTTTTACCCACAGCCATTCAAATCAAGAGATCGGCGTATCACACCAAAGAGATAAAGTTGAACATGTTGGTACCTCTGGATATGTACGGATACCAATTTTCTATATCGAGTTCTCGATCCGATGTTCACTTCACCCCTCCAGGTGGAACCTTGATCCCCATCAGTCCTCCCAACAGTTGCATTTGGATGATGACAACGAATGCGCCGATTGGGACATCGTTCGCCGTATCCATCTCGACTCCCGAATTGATGGGTTCAAGAGGTGTTGAGTTCACTGTGCGTGAGGCCGATCTTGGGGCAGGGGAAGGAAACGTTCTGAGCGATCCTGACGCGGTTTAACAGCGTAAGATTTCATCGTTCATTCAAAGCCCCCCAGCCTTCTTCCAACTCAAATACCGTGTCACCAGCTCGGCCCCCAACTCCCCGGGCCGCGCGTCCAGCACCGGCACTCCATGAGCACTCAACCGCTCATGGAGTTCGGCCCTGGCGTTCAAGTAGTCCACCGTGCCGCAATAGGCAAGGGCGTCGTCCAGGGTGTGCACCGGCGTTTGTCGCACCGTGTCGAGTACCTCTTCGCGCAAACTGGCGACCAGTACGCGATGCTGTTTGCCCAGTCGTTTGACGGCGCTCAGCAGTTCGTCGTCTTCATCCCGCAGGTTGGTCACCAGTACCACCAGCGCCCTGCGCTTCTGACGAGCCAGCAGTTGACTGACGGCGGCCTGGTAATCGGCCGGGCGTTGGCTGCTGTCGAGGTCATAGACTGCGTTGAGCAGCACCTTGAGTTGTTCGGGGCCTTTGATGGGCGCCAGGTAACGTTGTTGATCGCCCGCGAACGTGCAGAGGCCCACCGCATCACCCTGACGTAACGCCACGTAGCTGAGCAGCAGGCAGGCATTGAGCGCATGGTCGAAATGCGCCAGTTCACCGTCCTGGCTGCGCATCCGGCGGCCGCAGTCGAGCATGAGAATGATCTGCTGGTCGCGCTCGTCCTGGTACTCGCGGGCAATCGGTGTGCGTTGGCGGGCGGTGGCTTTCCAGTCGATTTGGCGCAGGCTGTCGCCTTCGCGAAATTCGCGCAGCTGATGAAACTCCAGACCCAACCCGCGACGTTGCCGCTGGCGCACGCCGAGCTGGCTGAGCCAGTTGTCGACGGCCAGTAACTGCGCGCCGTACAGGCGGGCGAAATCCGGGTAGACGCGGGTGCTGTCGGTGACGCTCAGGTAGCGGCGCAAGGACCATAAGCCGAATGGGCTGGGCAGGTTGATTTCGCAGCGATCGAAGCTGAAATGGCCGCGCCGCAGGGGGCGCAACCGATAGCTGATCTGGCTGTGTTGGCCGGGTTGCAGTTCGACCGATTGCGGCAGGTGTTCGAAGCTCAGGCCGTCGGGAACGTGGTCGAACAGTTGCACCTTCAGTGGCTGCGGGTAGTCGTGCTGAATGTCGACGCGCACCTCGCTCCAGCGCCCAAGCGCAAGGCTGCCGGGCATCTGACGTTGCACCTTGGGCGAAGGCAGGCGCGTGAGCCGAACGGCGTCGAACAGCGCCAGCAGTAAAAGCGCCAGCAGCAAGCCCCAGTTGATCGACAACAGGCTCGGCGCAACACTGACGCCCAGCGCCCGGAATGTGCCGAGCACGATGCTCAAACCCAGCAGGGCTGCGAGCCAGATCAGCAAGAGGCGGGAGGGTTTCACACGCGTGGCGCCGGAACCTGATCGAGCAGTTGCCTGAGCACCTGATCGACCTCCAGCCCTTCGATGTCCAGTTCCGGGGCGATTCGCACCCGATGGCGCAATACCGCCAGCGCGCAGCCTTTGATGTCATCCGGGATCACGAATTCGCCACCGCGCAGCAGCGCCCGTGCCCGTGCTACCCGCACTAGGGCAATCGTCGCCCGTGGGCCGGCGCCGAGGGTCAGGCCGGGCCAGTTGCGGGTGGTGCGGGCCAGGCGTACGGCGTAGTCCAGAACCTGTTCGTCCAGCGGCAGGTCGCTGGCGATCCGTTGCAAAGCCAGTACATCCTTGGCTTGCAGAACAGTGCGCAACGGTTGCACGTCGAGCATGTCGGCGCGGGTCGAGCGGCTGACCTGACGGACCATGTTCAGCTCCTGATCGGCGTCGGGGTAGTCCATGCGCACCTTGAGCATGAAACGGTCGAGCTCCGCTTCGGGTAGGGGGTAAGTGCCTTCCTGTTCGATCGGGTTTTGCGTCGCCAGCACCATGAACGGTTGCGCAATCGGCAGGGCGCGGCCCTCAAGGGTGACCTGGCGTTCCTGCATGGCTTCGAGCAGCGCGGCCTGGGTTTTCGCCGGTGCGCGGTTGATTTCGTCGGCCAGCAGCAGGTTGGTGAACAGCGGGCCTTTACGCAATTTGAACTGCTCGGTTTGCAGGTCATACACGGCATGCCCGGTCACGTCGCTGGGCATCAGGTCCGGGGTGAATTGAATTCGCGCAAACTCGCCACCAAAGCAACGGGCGAGGGCGCGCACCAGCAAGGTCTTGCCCAGCCCCGGAACGCCTTCAAGCAGCACATGGCCGCCAGCAATCAACGCGGTGAGCACATCGTCGATCACCGTGTCCTGGCCGATCACCGCCTTTTGCAACTCAAGGCGTACAGCCTGCGCGAGTTGGCTGGCGCGCTGGCGTTGTTGGGCAGCATGGGTCTGGCCGGTGGGCTCGATGGGTTCGTTCATAAGGCATTCCTGAGGGTTTGCAGGTGGGCGACCTGACGGCTGAATTCAGCGCTGGACAACCGCTGTTTGGGCCGCGGGCCGAGTGCCTGGCTGATGGCGCGAGTCGGTTGACCGGTCAGGCGTGCGAGCACTTGCCATTGTTCGGCAACGCCGAGTTGTTCGAAGCCTGGGTGACGGTGCCGGGCGCGGCGCAATACGTCGTGTTGCAGGCCCAGTAGCAGGCTGTGCTGGCCGCTGCGCCGCAACATGAAGTCAGCGCTGGCGCGCAGGTGCTCCTGAAGTTGTCGGCGGCCTTTAGGGGCCGGTGCCTGCAAGGGTCCCTGACGTAACCCGACATGCCAGATCCACAGGCCCATCAACGCGGCGAGCGCCACCAGTGCCTGAGGGAAATAACGCAGCAGCAAGGTCAGCAGGTTGTCGTGATCGATAGTGAACAGCAGGGTCACGCCCGTGTCCGAATACAGGTACCAGAGCAGCCAGGCATTGTCGTATTGACCGATGTTCGGGGTTTTCCACAGTTCGGCGTCGGTGACCACCGTGATGGAACCCAAGCCATAGTTGAGTTGCGTCATGTGGGTGGCCAACGCGCTGTTGGCCCAGGATTGGGCGAGGTTTTTCGGGTCTTCGAGATGGAACTGCGGATCGAAGCTGGCGTAGGCCGGAGTGTCTTCGTCTTCGAGATAGAGTTTGGTCAGGTTCGGGTAAGGATCCGCTTCGGCCTCAGGCGGTGGGCCGGTGAGGTCCTTGCTCATGGATTGATGCAGTTGCACACGGTCGAGCAGCAGGTCGCCACTCTTGCCGGCTTTTTCATCCCACAAGGCTTCGGCCACAAACAGCAAACGTCCACCGGCGCGGGTCCAGTTCAGCACTTGATCGGCCTGGCGCGGGGTCATGTTGGCGCGATCGCCGAGCAGTAACAGGCTGTGCTGACGCGGTTCCAGCAGCGGCAGGATGTCCAGGCTGTTGGCGTGAGTGACGGTCAGCCCTTGTTGACGCAAGAAGTGTTCGGCCGCCAGATACGGGTTGGCTCGGGCTTCGGGGGAAGGGCCGTGGTCGATGACTTCCTGATAGGGCGTGGCCTGCTGGTACAGATAAACGCCCAAGGCACCGAGCAGCCCGGCGATCAGCAGGCCAAGGATCAGTAGCCGCCGGTTCAACGCGCTGCTCCCGGGCCGAATAATGCTCGCCACTCGTCACACAGTTCCTGTTGCAGGTGCGCCGGTGGCAGGCGATGCCCGTAGGCCATGTTCTGCCAGTGCACGGTCAATGTGTTGCTGAAGGCTTGCAGGGCCGGTTGTTGCAACTGCTGGACACGTTCCAGCACTTGACCTTCGGTGTCAGCGGCTTTGAGTGGCAGATCGAAGTCGTGCAGCAAACGGCTGAGCAAGGCTCGATAGAGCAACCCGAGGGCTTCACGAGGCTGAGTCAGCCAAAGGTTTTCAACGCTGGCGGCGATATCGTCTGGCAGGGTTTCGCGGCGCAGATCAAGGCCAAATAATTGCGGCGGTGCTGGATGTGCGGGCGTGGTGCGCAGTCTCGGACGGCGACTGACAAAGGTCCGCAGCCAATCGCGGTAGCGCCAGATCAGTAGCGCGATAGCGCCGATGACACACGCCCACAGCAGCACCTCGATGACCCGCGCAAGGCTGGCGAAGTGCTGACTGTCGAGCAGTGCGAAAAACTTTTTGAGCCAGCCCGGTGTTTCAGTGTTGGCGGGTTGATCGGGTTTTTCCTCACCGAAGCGATAGTGGGTGACGGTTTGCGGATTCTTGAACGGTGGTGTGTCGAGTATGGCTTTGATGCTGTTGCTGGCGGCCTGACTGGTGAGCGGTTGCTGGAGCAGGCGCGGGCTGTCCGGTGCATCGGCGGGTTCGGCGGCCCAGAGCGGCTGCGCTGAGGGCAACCAGAGCAGCCCGACCATCAGCAGGCAGGTCGCGACGCTGCTCAGGCGTTGGCGCAGGCGACGGAACACCAGTTCTATGTCCCAGGCTTCGAGCCGGGTGCGGCGGTTCAGGTACAAGCTGAATCCGCAGGCGACATAGATCGGTTCCCAGAGAATCAGGATCAGCGCATAAAACCCATTGATCAGGTGGTCCAGCCAAAGCCAGTCTTGCTCCGTGCTGGCGATCAGCGTTTGCCAGTCCCAGGTCAGTTCGATTTGCGCTGGCAGCAAGAGATAGAACAGCACCATCAGACCGATCCACAAGGCCGCTTCCAGATGAGAGCCGATCAGCGTCAGCCAGCGTGCGGCGCCGGCATCGTGTTGTTGCAGTACGGCCAGACGCTGTTGGCGTGCCAGACCGCTGAGCCCTTCAAGTTGCACGACAGGCATGATGAAGCTGCGGCTCAGATCAAAGCGGCGCCAGGTCAGGCTGGCCAGCAACTGTGGTTTGAGCAGGCGCGGCCATTGGCGCAGCGCCTGCTTCAAGGTCGGGGTTTCGCCGAACAGGGCGCTGGAGAGGATGTACAGCGGCAGCCGTTCGAAGGCCGGTTTCAACCACCAGAACAGCAGCACGGCAATCGACGGTGAGTCCCACAGCAATAGGCTCAGCAGGGCGAAAACCGGCAGTGTGACGATGGCCCAACTGGTCATCAACAGGCGGCGATGTTGCTGACTCAGCAGAACGCCGAGGTCCATGGCTTCCCAAGTGGTACGAGGGCGAATGACCACGCTGGCGTCAGTCAGGCGCATGGCGTGTGCGTCCGGCAACTATCAGGTAAATCGCCACCAGCACCCAAAGGACAGCACCCACCAGGTATTTGATCAGCGGCGCAGGTTCGGTACGGGATGACCAGTAGGCTTCGATAAAGGCGGCAATCAGTAGAAACAGCATGACGCCGCAGATCATCAATACGCTCTTGCGAGCCGCCAGGCGCAGCGCTTCACCGCGTGGCAAACGGCCGGGAGCGATCAGCGCCCAGCCCAGTTGCAGACCTGCCGCACCGGCCAGGGCGATGGCGCTGAGTTCGAAGGCACCATGGCCGATGACGAATGACCAGAAGTTTTCCCCGTAGCCGATGTGCGTCAGATGGCCAGCAACCGCACCGATCATCAAACCGTTGACGAACAGGAAAAACACGCTACCCAGGCCAAACAACAAACCGCTGGCGAAGGTCTGAAAGGCGATGCCGATGTTGTGCATGATGTAATAGCCGAACATCACCCAGTCATCACTGGCGGCACGTTCTGCCGCGCGCCCCAGGTGACCGGCCATTGGGTCGTACATGCTTTGCATCTCGGAAACCTGTTCGACCGGAACCAGGCTGTAGACCAGCTCGGGGAACAGGTACACCAGCAAACCGATACCGATCAACGAGCCGAAAAACAGCAGGCTTGAGACCAGCACAAAGGGCCATTGCGCACGGACCAGTCGAGGGAAATCGGCAAGGACAAAGGCCAGCAGATGGGCGCCGACCCGGCTGCGATACCGATAAAGTTGTTGGTGCCCACGTAATACAAGCTGTTGCAAGGGATCGATCAGATAGCTGCTGTAGCCGCGCTCCTGGGCCAGCGCGAGGTGCTGGCACAACCGTCGGTAATCCTTGGGGAACGAGGCGCGGTCATTGGGGTCGGTTTTTCCGCGCTCAAGCAGATCGAGCCTTTGGGAGAACCGATCCCACTCAGGTTGATGGCGACTTTCGAAAAGACTCTGCTTCATGCCGGCCCCAGCAAACCGCGAGCGATGCCATTGAGTTCGGCGACCGCGTGGGACGGTGAAACGTGGAGTGGCTCGGCGAGGATGGCGGCCAGCTCATTGACCCGTTCGCTGGAGAGCTCCGTCTGACGCTCGACGAAACCCAGCACCGCGCGTTGCTCATTGAGGGTCAGCGCAAAAGGTGGGGGCAGCGCCAAGGCCAGCGGAATCTGTGGTCGGGTGACCGGTTGTTCGCGGTAGATCACCAGCGTGCCGGCGGCAATATCGCCCAGCCGTTTGAAAGTCGGATGCTGCAGGCAACTGATGGCGCCGAGGCTGTAGCCGAACGGCAGCATGTCGACGAACCGCAACAGGTTGCGGATCAGCGAGGCTGACCAGCCAACGGGCGTTCCATCGTCATGTACGACGCGCAGCCCCATCAGCTGTTTACCGGGCGAGCAGCCCTGGTTGAGGACTTCGAACAGCACCATGTACCACCAGCTGACCAGAAACAGCAGCATCGAGCCCAGCCCGATACCGAGTTTTCCCAGAAAGGCCAGCGCTATAAACAGCAGGCCCAGCACCAGCCCGCGCACTCCGAGGTCGATGGAAAACGCCAGTACACGGGGCATCAACCCGGCAGGTCGCAGTGGCAGGTCGATGCCTTCCGGCGTTTCCACCTGATACCGCGTGTCCAGTGGCGGGGGCAGCGTTGCTTTCCTTGGCAGTGCCGAATTCTTGCGCATGAGCAACCTGGTGCCTGGTCGGGATTCAATACGGTTTCGATGCTAGCAGCCTTCGTCGCGCTAACGACATAACTATGTATGACAAGGTATCAACGAGAAATGCTTGAATAGCAAGATTGCTGGTCGGCGCCGCGCTCGAGCGCCTAGACTTCGCCCGTCTCAAGTTCAGGAACAACCCGTGACCTCCATCTTCTGGTACGACTACGAAACCACTGGCATCACCCCGCGCTGCGACCGCCCGCTGCAAGTGGCCGGCATTCGCACCGACTTCGACCTCAACGAGATCGACGACCCGGTCAATCTCTACTGCCAGCCGAGCGACGACATCCTGCCTCACCCGGCGGCGTGCGTGATCACCGGCATCACTCCCGGCCGCCTGGCAGAACAGGGCCTGAGTGAGGCCGACTTCATGACCCGGGTTCATGCGCAGCTTGCGGCCCCCGGAACCTGTGGTGCCGGTTACAACACCTTGCGCTTCGACGATGAAATGACCCGTTACAGCCTCTACCGGAATTTCTTCGACCCGTATGCGCGGGAGTGGCAGGGCGGCAACAGTCGCTGGGATCTGATCGATGTGGTACGTGCGGCGTATGCGTTGCGCCCCGACGGTATCGTCTGGCCTGAGGAGGACGGCCGCGTCACGTTGAAACTCGAGCGCCTGACCGCCGCCAATGGCATCGATCATGGACAGGCCCACGATGCATTGTCCGACGTGCGCGCGACTATTGCCCTGGCGCGGTTGATCCGCGACAAACAGCCAAAACTCTACGACTGGCTGTTCAAACTGCGCAGCAAGCAGAAAGTCATGGACCAAATCCGTCTGCTGCAACCGATGGTGCATATCTCCGGGCGTTTTTCGGCCGCCCGCAGCTATATCGGGGTGGTCCTGCCACTGGCCTGGCACCCGCGTAATCGCAATGCATTGATTGTCTGCGACCTGCATCTCGACCCACAGGGGCTACTTGACCTGGATGTCGAAGTCTTGCGTCAGCGGTTGTATACCCGCCGTGAGGAACTGGCCGAAGGCGAATTACCGGTGCCGCTCAAACTGATTCACATCAACCGTTGTCCGGTGGTGGCGCCGTTGTCGGTGTTGCGCGCCGAAGACCAGCAACGACTGCAACTGGACATGGCGCTGTATCAGGCGCGGACGCTGCGGCTAAGTGACGTACAAGAAGTGTGGCGAGATAAAGTTCTGGCGATTTATGCCAGTGAGGATTTCACGCCGAGTGAAGACCCTGAGCAACAGTTATACGCCGGCTTCATTGGCGACCGTGATCGGCGTTTATGTGAACAAGTCCGAATGGCTGACCCGATGCAATTAGCGCAAGAGCAATGGCCGTTCGATGATGAGCGTCTGCCAGAATTATTATTTCGTTATCGCGCCCGTAACTTTCCCTACACGTTGAGTGACGAGGAGCAAGAGCGCTGGAAATTATTCTGTCAGCAACGTTTGTCAGACGCGCGATGGGGGGCACCCAATACCTTGCAGGGTTTTAATGAGGCGATGACAGAGTGGTCGCTTAGTGCTACAGCGATTCAGCAGCAGGTACTGGACGAATGGCGTGAGTATGCCGACTCATTACGCAAACGTTTGGACCTTTGAAACAATCTGTACAAATACCCGAATGCAAGACATAAAAAAACGCCAGCGGATGCTGGCGTTTTCTGGTGTTCGCAAATGAACCTGCGAAGCGGGTTGCGGCTTAGCCCAGCAGGGTAGCCCAGCCTTCAACCACGTCACCGCCCCACTTGGCTTTCCACTCTTTCAGAGTCTTGTGGTTGCCACCTTTGGTTTCGATGACTTCGCCGTTGTGCGGGTTTTTGTATTGTTTAACCTTGCGAGCACGCTTGGTGCCGGTAGTTTTTACAGCGCCGCGTGGCGCTTTAACTTTGGATTCTGGATCCAGCAGGGCGATGATGTCGCGCAGGGACTTGGAGTATTCGCCCATCAGGGTACGCAGTTTGCCTTCGAATTCCAGCTCGGTTTGCAGTTTGTCGTCTTGGGACAGGTTCTTCAAACGGGCTTGCAGCTCTTTGATAGCTTCTTCGGTGGCGCGGTATTCGTTGATCAGGGACATGAGGACTACCTTATGTTGGGCGCTGGATGGCAGGGGACAGTGGCGCAATAATAGTCAGGGTGTTTCATCAAGTAAACATTTAAGCGGGCTTTTATTTAATTTAATTAGAGTGTTTAGCGCAAAAGCCTCACGGGCTGTTAAAACTTGTCAGGGCTTCATCACAGGTACTCACAAAGGCCTGCTTGCGTATTTTGCCAAAGAACATTGTTGAACGTTCAGGCGCCGTCAATCGAAATGGCGAGGCGGTGCTCGCGACCCTGATACGTTGGGCTGGGTGTCAGGAGTACTGCAGTTTTGCTACGCAATCGCTAGAATGGCGGCCTTTGCGAAGTTCTGGAGTTTTCCCCCATGCGCACTTTTCGGCTAGTGATTGCTTGCCCGGACCGCGTCGGTATCGTTGCTAAAGTCAGTAACTTTCTGGCGTCACATAACGGCTGGATCACTGAAGCGAGCCATCACTCGGACAATCTCAGTGGCTGGTTTTTCATGCGTCACGAAATTCGTGCCGATTCGCTGCCCTTCGGCCTTGAGGCGTTTCGTGAGGCGTTTGCGCCAATCGCCGAAGAGTTCTCGATGAGCTGGCGTATCACCGACACTGCACAGAAAAAGCGCGTTGTACTGATGGCCAGCCGCGAGTCCCATTGCCTGGCCGACTTGCTGCACCGCTGGCACAGCGACGAGCTGGACTGCGAAATATCCTGCGTGATTTCCAACCATGACGACCTGCGCAGCATGGTCGAGTGGCACGGCATTCCTTACTACCATGTGCCGGTGGACCCGCAGGACAAAGAGCCGGCATTTGCCGAAGTCTCGCACCTGGTCAAGCAGCACGACGCCGAAGTGGTGGTGCTGGCGCGTTACATGCAGATCCTGCCGCCTGCGTTATGCACCGAGTACGCCCACAAGGTCATCAACATTCACCACAGCTTCCTGCCATCGTTCGTCGGTGCCAAGCCGTACCACCAGGCGTCGATGCGTGGTGTGAAGCTGATCGGCGCGACCTGCCACTACGTGACCGAAGAACTGGACGCCGGTCCGATCATCGAACAGGACGTGGTGCGCGTCAGCCACAGCGACAGTATCGAAGACATGGTGCGTTTCGGTCGTGACGTCGAGAAAATGGTACTGGCCCGCGGCCTGCGCTATCACCTGGAAGATCGCGTGCTGGTGCATGGCAACAAAACCGTCGTGTTCTGATTGCCGGGTACTGATTGAAAAAACAAGGGCCTGAGCGTTCAATCGCTTCAGGCCCTTTTTTTTCAGAGTGAGGTAGGGGAGATGGCTGATCCACTGGCTAAAGCGACATCCAAAGCACCCGCGACTTTGGGCGAGGGGTGCCTGAGTCGTTACGACCCGGATGACCTGAGTGCCGAGGATGGCACTGACTTCCCCGGCGCCGCTGAGCTGTGGGAGCAATTGCAGGAGGAGCCCGCACCTACAGCTGTAGGTGCGGACTTACCGGCGAAGAAACCCTAAAGGACGTTAAATCCGGAAGCTGCCTACAAGCTGCTTCAATCGCGCCGCTTGCTGCTCCAGGTCGGAACAGGCGCGCAGCGTCGATTGCAGGTTTTCCACGCCTTCCTGATTCAGGGTGTTGATCTCGTTGATATCGACGTTGATCGATTCCACCACGGCGGTTTGTTCCTCGGTGGCGGTGGCCACCGACTGGTTCATGCCGTCGATCTCACCGATGCGCAATGTCACGCTGTTCAGGCGCTCACCCGCGAGGTTGGCGATCTCTACGCTGTCCTGGCTGTGACGCTGGCTGTCGCTCATGGTGCTGACCGACTCGCGGGCGCCGACTTGCAGTTCCTCGATCATGGTCTGCACTTGCTGCGCCGATTCCTGGGTGCGGTGCGCCAGGTTGCGGACTTCGTCGGCGACCACGGCAAAACCACGTCCGGCCTCACCGGCACGCGCGGCTTCAATCGCCGCGTTGAGCGCCAGCAGGTTGGTTTGCTGGGAGATGCTGGTGATCACTTCGAGAATCTGCCCGATGTTCACGGTTTTGCTGTTCAGCGACTCGATGTTGGTGCTGGAGGCGCTGAGCATGCTCGACAGCTGATTCATCGCCGCAATGCTGCGGTCGACCACTTGCTGGCCATCTTCGGCCAGGCTGCGGGCATTGCTGGCCTGGTGAGAGGCTTGCGCCGCGTTACGGGCGATTTCCTGAGCGGCAGCGCCCAACTGATTGATCGCGGCCGCCACACTGTTGGTCCGGCTCGATTGTTCGTCGGAATTGACCATCGACGAGTTCGATGCGCTGACGACCCGCAGAGCCACTTCGTTGACATGTTCGGTCGCCGACGACACTTCGCGGATCGAACCATGGATACGCTCGACGAAGCGGTTGAACGCACTCCCCAGGATGCCGAATTCGTCCTGGCTCTGGATGGTCAGACGGCGGGTCAGATCGCCTTCACCGTCGGCAATGTCTTGCATGGCGCGGGTCATGACGTGCAGCGGCTGGATCAGGATACGGATCAACATGCCCAGCAGGGCAATGATGATCGCCACGGCAATGATCGTGGCAATGATGGCCGAGGTGCGGAAACTGCTGAGCATCGCGAAGGCTTTGTCTTTGTCCACCGACAGACCGACGTACCAGTTGACCGATGGCAGGCCTTTGATCGGCGTGAAGGTGACGATGCGGGTTTTGCCATCGACCTCGACTTCACTGATGCCGCTGCTGATGCGCGGGGTGTTCTTCGGGTAAGCCTCGCTGAGGGACTTCATCACCATGGCTTTGTCCGGATGGACCAGGATCTTGCCGTCGGCACTGACCAGGAAGGCATAACCCATGCCGCTGAAGTCGCGTGCGGTCAGGGTCTCGATCAGGGTTTGCAGGCTCAGGTCGCCGCCTACCACACCAATGCTTTGCCCGGCTTTTTTCGAGGCGGTGGCGATGGAGATGATGGTCTGGCCGGTTGCCGCGTCTATATAGGGTTCGGTCAGGGTAGCGGTGCTGCTGTTTTCAGCGCCCTTGTACCAGGGGCGAACCCTGGGGTCGTAGCCATCCGGCATCTTGGAGTCCGGGCGGTTGATGAAGGTACCGCTGGCATCGCCCAGGTACCTGGCCATGAAGGTCGACGCCAGGGCATTCTGCTCAAGCAGATTGGCAACGTTGGTGTGTTCGGGGTTGAGGGCGATGTTCTGGGCCAGGTTTTCCACCAGAAGAATCCGCCCGGTGAGCCAGGACTGGATATTGGAGGATGTGACATCGCCCATCTCATGCAGGTAATTGTCCAGGTCCTGGCGAATCGCGTTGCGCTGTAAAGAGTCGTTGTACAGCGTGAACGAAGCGAAGGCGGCAATGACGATGAGGGCGGCGGCAAGCAGGATTTTATGGCTGAAGCGCAGGTTTTTGTTCATGGCTTGTGGGGTCCGCGAAGGTCATATTTGTTGGGGCGTGTTGCGTTGAAAAGCGCGCGCAAAATGGGCGCTGTCGCACGTAAGCTGATATTTCCGTCTGTCCTTAGGGAATTATCGGACCTGATTTTCAGTCTGGTCTCTCGCTTATATCTATCGGCTGCGCAGGACTAAAGCTTAGGGGCTTGAAATCGGCGACGCGACAGGCGGCCAAAAAGCGAAAGATCTTGCTTCTAGGTTTTGGGCTTGGCGTGAGCCGCCAGTCGCTCCAGCGCCGCCCGCAATTTCGGATCGCTGATGCCATCGGCGGTGGCTTGAATGGTCGCCGCCGCATCGGTCGACAAATCCATGGTGTGGCCGACGGCCCCTTGCTGCACGGTCGGCGGTTGAACCTTGAACAGAATTCGCGTCAGGCTGGCGAACTCGTCGAACAGCTGTAACTGCCGTTGCAGACGCTTTTGCTGATAACGCAGACGGGTTGCCCAATGACCGTCGGTGACGATCAGCAACAAACTGCCTTCGCGCCACGACGCCACATGGCAATGTTCACGAGCGGCCGGCTGCAACTGGCTTTCCAGCAGTCGCTGTAAATGACCCAGGCGTTGTGCGTGGCCGAAAATGGCTTTTAACGGTTTGGCTTCGCGAAGCAGAACGGCGGGTGCTCTGGCCGTAAGAGGGCGAAATGCCATGAGAGGGCACCTGAAGTAACAGAGCCGCCATGGTAGCAGAAAGCACTTGATGCGCCTGACCCATTGCTTTGTGAGCGCTTTACTCATTAAATCAATGAGTAACTTATGCCGTGAATGGCTTGAAGTTCAGCAAAAAGCCCTTATTTTAAGTGAGCCCCGTAACAACGCTGTGCATGCATCGTGGAACAACGCCACTTTCCTCACCATCGTTTCCGGGTAGAATGCTCGTTCGCATGCGGCCATGAGGGCTGCACGGGCGACTCACGGGGCCGCCCTCCATCCCTTTGTGTGGAAGATCCTGCCGATATGTTTGCGCCTTTGTTAAAGAAACTTTTTGGAAGCAAGAACGAGCGTGAAGTCAAACGCATGCTCAAGACGGTACAGATCGTCAATGCCTTCGAAGAGCAAATGGTGGCCCTTTCGGACGATCAGCTGCGCGCCAAGACTGATGAGTTCAAGGCCCGCATCGCCAAAGGTGAAACCCTCGACAAACTGCTGCCCGAAGCCTTTGCGGTTGCCCGCGAAGCCGGCAAGCGGGTTATGGGTATGCGCCACTTCGACGTCCAGTTGATCGGTGGCATGACCTTGCACGAAGGCATGATTGCCGAAATGCGTACCGGTGAAGGCAAGACCCTGGTGGCCACACTGGGCGTTTACCTGAACGCGTTGTCCGGCAAGGGCGTACACGTTGTCACTGTGAACGACTACCTGGCCCGTCGTGACGCCAACTGGATGCGTCCGCTCTATGAATTCCTCGGCATGACGGTCGGCGTGGTGACGCCGTTCCAGCCGCCGGAAGAGAAGCGTGCCGCTTACGCCGCCGACATCACCTACGGCACCAACAACGAATTCGGTTTCGACTACCTGCGCGACAACATGGCGTTCAGCATGGAAGAAAAATTCCAGCGCGAACTCAACTTTGCCGTGATCGACGAAGTCGACTCGATCCTGATCGACGAAGCCCGTACCCCACTGATCATCTCTGGTCAGGCCGAAGACAGCTCCAAGCTCTACATCGAGATCAACAAACTGATCCCGCAACTGGAGCTGCATATCGAAGAAGTGGAAGGCGAAGTCACCAAGGCCGGGCACTACACCATCGACGAGAAGACCCGTCAGGTCGAACTCAACGAAGCCGGTCACCAGTTCATCGAAGACGTGCTGACCCGCATCGGCCTGCTGGCTGAAGGCGAGAGCCTGTACTCGTCACACAACCTGGGTCTGCTGACCCACGTTTATGCCGGTCTGCGCGCGCACAAACTGTTCCATCGCAACATCGAATACATCGTTCAGGACGGTCAGGTGGTACTGGTCGACGAACACACCGGCCGTACCATGCCGGGTCGTCGTCTGTCCGAAGGCCTGCACCAGGCCATCGAAGCGAAGGAAAACCTGAACATTCAGGCCGAAAGCCAGACCCTGGCTTCGACCACGTTCCAGAACTACTTCCGTCTTTACAGCAAGCTGTCCGGCATGACCGGTACGGCGGACACCGAAGCGTTCGAATTCCACCAGATCTATGGTCTGGCGGTGATGGTCATTCCACCGAACAAGCCGCTGGCGCGTAAAGACTACAACGACCTGGTGTTCCTCACCGCCGAAGAGAAGTACGCGGCGATCGTGGCTGACATCAAGGAAAGCATGGCTCAGGGCCGTCCGGTTCTGGTGGGTACCGCGACCATCGAAACGTCCGAGCACATGTCCAGCCTGCTGGTGAAGGAAGGCATCGAACACAAGGTTCTGAACGCCAAGTTCCACGAAAAAGAAGCCGAAATCATCGCTCAGGCCGGTCGTCCGGGCGCGCTGACCATCGCCACCAACATGGCCGGTCGTGGTACCGACATCCTGTTGGGCGGTAACTGGGAAGTGGAAGTTGCCTCCCTTGAGGATCCGACACCCGAGCAGATCGCCCAGATCAAGGCCGACTGGCAGAAACGTCACCAACAAGTGCTCGAGTCGGGCGGCTTGCAGGTGATTGCCTCCGAGCGCCACGAATCGCGCCGTATCGACAACCAGCTGCGTGGTCGTGCCGGTCGTCAGGGTGACGCCGGTTCCAGCCGTTTCTACCTGTCGCTGGAAGACAGCCTGATGCGCATCTTCGCCTCGGACCGGGTGAAGAACTTCATGAAAGCCCTGGGCATGCAGCCTGGCGAAGCGATCGAGCACCGCATGGTGACCAACGCTATCGAAAAGGCTCAGCGCAAGGTTGAGGGTCGTAACTTCGACATTCGTAAGCAACTGCTTGAGTTCGACGACGTCAACAACGAACAGCGTAAAGTGATTTATCACATGCGTAACACGTTGCTGGCCGCCGACAACATCGGCGAAACCATCGCCGACTTCCGTCAGGACGTGCTCGACGCGACTGTCAGCGCGCACATTCCTCCGCAATCGCTGCCTGAGCAGTGGGACGTTGCCGGTCTGGAAGCCGCCTTGCAAAGCGACTTCGGGGTGCAACTGCCGATCCAGCAATGGCTCGACGAAGATGATCACCTATACGAAGAAACCCTGCGCGAGAAGCTGATGCACGAGCTGCTGGCGGCATACAACGAGAAAGAAGAGCAGGCGAGCGCCGAAGCGCTGCGCACCTTCGAGAAGCAGATTGTACTGCGCGTACTGGACGACCTGTGGAAAGACCACCTGTCGACCATGGACCACCTGCGTCACGGCATCCACCTGCGTGGCTATGCGCAGAAGAACCCGAAGCAGGAATACAAGCGCGAGTCGTTCACGCTGTTCTCCGAGCTGCTGGATTCGATCAAGCGCGATTCTATTCGTGTGCTGTCGCACGTTCAGGTTCGCCGCGAAGATCCGATCGAAGAAGAGGCGCGCCTGCGTCAGGAAGCGGAATCACTGGCTGCGCGCATGCAGTTCCAGCACGACGAAGTCCCAGGCCTCGAGCAACCGGAGTTGTTGGGTGAAGAGGTCGATGTGGCACTCGCTGCCGCTCCGGTGCGCAACGAACAGAAACTGGGTCGCAATGAGCTCTGCTACTGCGGTTCAGGCAAGAAGTTCAAACACTGTCACGGCCAGATCAGCTAAGATTTCCGCCGGACATTGATAGACCCGCGCCGCGACCGGCATCAGCCGTCGCGGCGTTTTACCATTTAAAACACCGATGCCAGGTTAAAAAGAACAGGGCGACAACGGTGCAGACATTACATAAAGAGGAGCGCTTTCATGGCTGTTGGTCTTGGTCCTTTGCCAACGTTGCACCCGGTTGCCGGTTTTGAACTCGGTATCGCTTCGGCCGGCATCAAGCGCCCCGGGCGCAAAGATGTCGTGGTCATGCGCTGCGCCGAAGGTTCCACGGTCGCCGGTGTGTTCACGTTGAACGCCTTTTGCGCTGCGCCAGTGATTCTGGCCAAGCAACGCGTGCAAGGCCCGGTACGTTACCTGCTGACCAACACCGGCAACGCCAATGCCGGCACAGGCGAACCAGGCTTGGCTGCCGCCGAGCACACCTGTGCCAAACTGGCCGAGCTGACCGGCGTCGACGCCAGCCAGGTGCTGCCATACTCCACCGGTGTAATCGGTGAGCCGCTGCCAGTCGAGAAGATCGAAGGCGCGCTGCAAGCTGCCCTCGATGATCTGTCGGAGAACAACTGGGAGGCCGCGGCCACCGGGATCATGACCACCGACACCCTGCCAAAGGGTGCGAGCCGGCAGTTCCAGCATGAAGGCGTGACCATCACCGTGACCGGTATCAGCAAAGGCGCTGGCATGATTCGCCCGAACATGGCGACCATGCTCGGTTACATCGCCACCGACGCCAAAGTCTCCCGCGAGGTATTGCAGAACCTGATGCTGGACGGCGCCAACAAGTCGTTCAACCGCATCACCATCGACGGCGACACCTCGACCAACGATTGCTGCATGCTGATCGCCACCGGTAAGGCTGCTCTGCCAGAAATCACCTCCGCCGGTGGTCCGCTGTTCGCGGCACTGAAGCAGGCGGTGTTTGAAGTGTGCATGGACGTGGCCCAGGCTATCGTTCGCGACGGCGAAGGCGCGACCAAGTTCGTCACCGTTGAAGTCAACGGCGGCGGCAATCACCAGGAATGCCTGGACGTTGGTTACACCGTGGCGCATTCGCCATTGATCAAGACCGCGCTGTTCGCCTCCGATCCGAACTGGGGCCGCATCCTGGCAGCCGTTGGCCGCGCCGGTGTGCCAAACCTGGACGTGAGCAAGATCGACGTGTTTCTCGGTGAAGTCTGCATTGCCAGCCGTGGTGCCCGCGCCGCGACCTACACCGAAGCCCAGGGCTCGGCCGTGATGCAGCGCGAAGAAATCACCATTCGTATCGAACTGGGTCGTGGCGATTGCAGCGAAACCATCTGGACCACCGACCTGTCCCACGAATACGTGAAGATCAACGCCGAATACCGTACGTAATCAACCGTTAGACCGAGTCGCTGCAATCGCGAGCAGGCTCGCTCCCACATTGGGTTTGTGTACACCTCAATCCACTGTGGGAGCGAGCCTGCTCGCGATGACGGTCTGTCAGTCACCACAAGACTGGCTTGTTCATTTCATCAAAAGGCGCCTGAACATGAGTTACCACCTGATCATCGGCGACAAACTGTATTCCTCCTGGTCCCTGCGCGGCGCTCTGGCGCTGGAACTGGCCGGCGCGACCTATACCGAAGAACTGATCAAGCTGAACCAGCCTGACACCCGTGAGCGCCTGCTCAAGCATTCACCGACCGCCAAAGTCCCGTTGCTGAAAACCGAACACGGCACCATTGCCGACTCGTTGGCGATCGCCGAGTATCTGGTTGAGCGTTTCCCGAACGCCAACCTTTGGCCGAAGGACATCGCCGCCCGTGCCCAGGCGCGCTCGGCATGCGCGCAGATGCACAGTGGTTTCTTCGCCATGCGTGGCAACATGCCGTTTGACCTGAGCCACGATGCGCCGCTGTCGCCGATGCCGCCGGAAGTGACGGTGGAAGTCGAGCGGATGCTGGCGTTGTGGGCTGAATGCCGCGCGGTTGCAACCGAGCCCGGGCCGTTCCTGTTCGGCGGTGCAAGCCTGGCGGACGCCTTCTTTGCACCGATTGCCGTACGCCTGCGTACCTATCAAGTAGCGTTGCCGGCGGTTGATGCGGCCTATGTCGAAGCGATTTACCAATGGCCAGCCTTCAAGGCCTGGCAGAAAGCCGGTTTAGAGGAAATAGTGCGGTGAAACGAGTTCATGTAGCGGCGGCTGTCATCCGTGATGCCAGCGGCAAGATCCTCATCGCTCGCCGCGCCGATAGCCAGCACCAGGGCGGCCTGTGGGAGTTTCCCGGCGGCAAGGTCGAGGACGGTGAAGCGGTGCAAGCCGCGCTGTCCCGCGAGCTGCAGGAAGAGTTGGGCATTGTGGTCACTGCCGCTCGGCCATTGATCAAGGTTCAACATGACTACCCGGACAAGCAGGTGTTGCTGGATGTCTGGGAGGTTTCGGCGTTTACCGGCGAACCCCATGGCGCAGAAGGCCAGCCTCTGGCGTGGGTGACGGCGCGTGAGTTGAGAGACTACGAGTTCCCGGCCGCCAACCAGCCGATCGTGGCGGCGGCGCGTCTGCCTGGCGAATACCTGATCACCCCGGAAGGTCTGGAAACTCCGGCGATGCTGCGCGGTATTCAGAAAGCCATCGCCGGTGGGATCAAGCTGATTCAGTTGCGTGCGCCTAACGGCTACGACCCGCAATACCGCGATCTGGCGGTGGATGCCGTGGGGTTGTGTGCCGGTAAGGCGCAACTGATGCTCAAAGGGCCGTTCGAGTGGTTGGGAGACTTCCCGGCCGCCGGTTGGCACCTCACCGCCGCGCAACTGCGCAAATACGCCAGCGCCGGGCGTCCGGTGCCAGCCTCGCGCTGGCTAGCGGCGTCCTGCCACAACGCTGAAGAGCTGAGCCTGGCGGAGCAGATGGGCGTGGACTTCGTCACGCTGTCACCGGTTCAGCCGACCCAGACTCACCCGGATGCATTGCCGCTCGGTTGGGAACGGGCCTCGCAGTTGATTGCAGGCTTCAGCAAACCGGTGTTTCTGCTCGGTGGTGTGGGCCCTGCCGAACGGCAGAAAGCCTGGGAAGCGGGTGCGCAGGGCGTGGCGGGGATTCGGGCGTTTTGGCCTGAGGCCTGATTTTGCGGTATAGCTGGATCTCCTGTAGGAGCTGCCGCAGGCTGCGATCTTTTGATCTTTTGATCTTTTGATCTTTGGGCGTCGGCAAGGACACCGAAGATCAAAAGATCGCAGCCTGCGGCAGCTCCTACGAGAGATTTGGCGGTCATCAGGGATGTGTAGATATCGGCTTCACAGGCGATGGAAATCTTCCTGACTAAGCTTCAGGCTTCGCTGCCGCCTGCCACAAAATCTCGGCAATCCCCTGACGCTTGGCAATCAGCCGAGCCGCCACAAACAGCAAATCCGACAAGCGATTGATGTACGCCAGGCCAACCCCGGCCAACGGCTCCAGAGCATTCAGATGCTGGCAACGTCGCTCGGCACTGCGCGCCAGGCTGCGGCAGATGTGGGCTTGGGCAATCAAGGCGGAACCGCCGGGCAAAATGAAATTCTTCAGTGGCCCCAGCTCTTCGTTCCAGGCATCGATCGCCGCTTCCAGGCGTTCGACTTCCGCCGCATTCAAGGCCTGATACACCGGCATTGCCAGTTCGCCACCCAAGTCGAACAACCGGTGCTGGCATGGCTCAAGCACCTCGATCACCTCAGCCAGACCAGGATGTTCCTGGCGTTGCTCGGCCAACCCGGCCAGCAGCAATCCCAACTGACTGTTCAGCGCATCGACTTCGCCGATGGCCTCGACCCGTGGATGGTCCTTGGGGACACGGCGACCGTCGCCAAGCCCGGTTTCACCTTTGTCGCCGGTGCGGGTGTAAATCTTCGACAAGCGAAAACCCATGCTTAGCGCTCCAGTTGTTTGAGTTCGTGAGGGGCGAGCGGGGTGCCCGCCAATGGCAGGCGCAAGGTGATACAGGTGCCTTGACCGAGGGTCGATTGCACTTCCATCTGGCCCTTGTGGTTGTTGGTGATGATGAAGTACGACACCGACAGCCCGAGGCCGGTGCCCTGGCCGATTTCCTTGGTGGTGAAGAACGGTTCGAAGGTGCGTTTGCGGACGTTCTCGCTCATGCCCACGCCGTTATCTTCCACCTGAATTTCTGCCCACGGCGGATTCAGTCGGGTGCGCAGAATGATCCGCCCGGGCTCACGGTCATCTTCGCGCTGATGGATCGCCTGGGCAGCGTTTTTCAGCAGGTTGAGCATGACTTGTTCGAGCTCGTTGGCGGTACCGGGCACTGGGCCCAGCTGCGGGTCGAACTGACGAGTGATGGCCTGGCCCTTGAAGTCGAAGCCGATGGCCAGGTCGAAGTCATTGCCGGCGATCTCCACGGCTTGATCGATCAGTGCCGGCAGGTCGCACGGGGCCATTTGCCGATTGCTGCGGCGACTGAAACTGAGCATGTGGGTGACGATCTTCGCCGCCCGGCCGCCGGCCTGTTGAATGCCGTCGAGCAGTTGCGGCACTTCGCGGTTTTGCAGGTAGCGATTGACGCTGTCCAGCTCGATGCCGACCTGTTGGGCAGATTCGATGTTTTTGGGCAGGTCCGCAGATAAACGTCGGCGAATGTTCTGAACGTTATGCAGGATCGCTCCCAAGGGATTGTTGATTTCGTGGGCCATACCCGCCGCGAGGCCGCCGACCGAGAGCATTTTCTCCGACTGCACCATCATTTCTTCCAGGGACAGGCGCTGGGTGATGTCGTCGATCCGGATGACCACGCCGCGTCCAGCGCTGCCCATCAACGGATAAAAGGTCAGTGCGTAATGCTTGGGTTCGTCGTCCTTGACCCAGGTGACGCGCTCGATCTTGACCACGCTGTGCTGCTCGACGGTTTCCTTGAGCTGCGGCAGGAAAGGTTTAAGCGGTTCAAAGGCCAGGAAGATTGGCTGGTTCAACGCTTCGTCCAGACGCGTGCCGGACAGTGCGCTGGCTTCCTGGTTCCATTGGGTTACGTAGAGCTGTTCATCGAGGGCAATCAGCGCTGAAGGCATCGAGTCGATGATGCTGTTGAGGTAGTTCTGAAAGCCGGTGAGTTTCTTCTCGATCTTGCTCCGCACCTGGACTTCCAGCTCCAGTTTGCGGTTGGTGTGACGGGTTTCTTCGGCCAGGCCCTGAGCCTGGTCGTAGGCGGCCTGGGAATCGTCCCGCGCGCGCTTGAGTTGCTGCTCACGGGCTTCGATGCGCGAAAGCATGGTGTTGAAGGCTTCGGCGAGACTGCCGATTTCGTCGTGGTTACCGCGAGAGGCGCGCAAGGCGTAGTTTTCTTCGCGGGTAACCTGACGGGACAATTCTTCGAGTTCATGGATCGGCCGGGTGATCAGGCGCTTGATCTGCCGGGCAATGACCAGCCACAACAGCACGCTGAAAATCAGAATCCCGAGGCTGGCGGTCAGGGTGCCGGTATAGAAAGCCATCGGTAATTCGCTGCTGGCCACCAGCAGCAGATGGCCGGGCGCCTCGCCCGGGCGCAGCAGGGTGATCAGCTGATTGCTGCGAAATTCGGTAGCCTGCCACGCGTCGATATCCCGATAGTGCTCGGGCAACTTGAGTTTGTCGCCGTGCTGCGTCTGGGCCAGGCGTAGGCCTTTGGCGTCATACAACGCCGCGGCTCGTAGCGGTGAATAGCTGTTGAGTTCGTTGAGCAGCCTTTGGGCTTCTTCTGGAGAGTTGAGCGCCTGGTCGGCGATTGACGGGTTGGCCACCAGTCGGCCGATGGTCTGCAAGGCCTGTGGGGCCATGCTTTCCTGGGAGATCCAATAGGCGGCGCTGATAAAGGTCAGGTTGGCCACCAGCAACACGGTGGTCAACAACACCAACAGGGCGGCCAGCAGTTTCTGGCCGACCGGCAGGTTTTCAAGGCGCTGGCGCAATGGCATCGGGGTCGTCGCTAAAGAGGAACAGGAAGGCAGCGTAGCCGCTGCTCAGTCGCTGGGCAATCCGTGCGTGTGCAGGTGCGTGATCAGCCGCTGCTGCAATTGGTTGAGGTGCGGCAGCACCAGTTGGTGCCTCGACGCAACGGTGCAGGCATGCCCCAGCAGATAGCTGATCTCGGTTCGGCGTTGGTTGGCGACGTCCTGGTACATCGACGAGTAGTTGGCGGCGGTCGCTTGAATCACCCGTTCGACTTCTTGTTGCAGGTTCTGCGCAGCGTCCGGCTGACCGCAACGCTGCAGCAACTCGCTCAGCTCGGCGCAGAGGGTGGCGACTTCGCAATGGTGTTGTTGCAAGCCACCGTTGCGGCAATCATGCAGAACTGTCAGGGGATTGATCGCGCAATTGAGCGCCAGTTTGCGCCACAAACGAGTCAGGATGTCCGTGCTCCACTCGTGGGGTATGCCGGCGGCGCTCAGGTCATCCAGCCAGATCGGTGGGGTCGGGTGGCTGGCATCGCCGAGCCAGGTAAACCCATGGCCGGCAAACACCACGCGCCAGTCGTCATCGCGAAACGCGCCTTCGGTGCTTGAGGCAAAGATGCAACGCGCCTGCGGGACGCGTGCGGCCACCGCGTCCTGGCTGCCAAGGCCGTTCTGCAGCAAGATCAGTTCAGCGTTGGGTGCAAGGCGCGGTGCCAGTTGCGCCACCGCGCTTTCGGCGTCGTAGGCTTTACAGGCCACGAGCAGGCGGTCTATCGGTCCGCCGCTGTCGACGGTCTCGCCGGGAATCGCATAACGCTGCGCTTCGCCCTGTTCGACCAGGGTCAGCCCGCCTGCGGCCTGATAGGCCTGCAATCGCGCCGTATCGCGCAGAATCAGTTTCACCGGCAAGCCAGCCCGCGCCAGGCGTGTGGCCCACAGCGTGCCCAGACTGCCAGCGCCAAGGACGTGCCAGGTGGTCGACATCAGTTTTTTGCTCGGATTGGCAGGCGCATGTGAGGCTCGCAGCTTCGGATGAGAAAGACCCGTTATAATCAGCGCGGATTTTAACCGCAAGCCAGGCGTGTTCCATCTCTATTGAGCGCGCCCTTTTTATTGGAGAGATTACATGCCGTCGTTCGACGTGGTATCCGAACTGGACAAACACGAACTCACCAACGCGGTCGAGAACGCCGTCAAGGAACTCGACCGTCGTTATGACTTGAAAGGCAAAGGCAGCTTCGAGTTCAAGGAAAAGGATCTGACCGTCAACCTGACCGCCGAGGCCGATTTCCAGCTTGAAGCGATGATCGAGATCCTCAAGCTGGCACTGGTCAAGCGCAAGATCGATGTGCAATGCCTTGAGGTAAAAGACGCCTATGCTTCCGGCAAGCTGATGAAGCAGGACGCCGTGCTCAAGGAAGGCATCGACAAAGAGCTGGCGAAGAAGATCGTCGCTCACGTCAAAGACGCCAAGCTCAAGGTCCAGGCCGCCATTCAGGGCGAGCAGGTACGGATCACCGGCAAGAAACGCGACGATCTGCAGGAAGCCATTGCGGCATTGCGTGCCAAGGAATTTGGCATGCCGCTGCAGTTCAACAACTTCCGCGACTGATCAGTCTTCAGGGAACCTCCGGGCGTTATTGACGTCCGACGCCCAAGCAGCGGCAGAAACGATTGAGCCTTCGCCGGTTCGGTCTTTCTGCCGTGCAGTTTTTATACGCCGGGTAGCCGGGAATCAGGAGAGACAGATGGACGTAAATGCTGAAGTGGACAACCTGGTCAAGGCTTCCCAGGCCTGGATCCCGATGATCATGGAATACGGCAGCCGTGTGCTGCTGGCAGCCATTACCCTGGCCATTGGCTGGTGGCTGATCAACAAACTGACCGACAAGGTTGGCAAACTGCTGGCCTTGCGCAACGCCGATCTGGCGTTGCAGGGGTTTATGAGCAGCCTGGCGAACATCATCCTCAAGGTGCTGCTGATGGTCAGCGTCGCGTCGATGATCGGTGTGGAAACCACCTCGTTCGTGGCGGCTATCGGTGCTGCCGGTCTGGCGATTGGTCTGGCATTGCAGGGCAGCCTGGCGAACTTCGCTGGCGGCGTATTGATCCTGTTGTTCCGTCCGTTCCGTATCGGTGATTTCATTGAAGCTCAAGGTACCGCAGGTACCGTCGACAGCATTCAGATCTTCCACACGATTATCCGTACCGGCGACAATAAGACGGTTATCGTGCCTAACGGCGTTCTGTCCAACGGCATCATCACCAACACCAACCGTCAGTTGACCCGTAAAGTGGTGTTTGACGTGGCCGTGAATTACGACGCCGATTTGCAGAAGGCGCGTGAGGTGTTGCTGGAGCTGGCCAAGGATGAGCGCGTGTTGGCCGATCCTGCGCCGGTAGCGGTAGTGTCGACGCTGGGCGACAGCTCGATCACGGTTTCCCTGCGGGTCTGGGTGAAAACGGCGGACTACTGGGATGTGCTGTTCCAGTTCAATGAACACTCCCGCGATCGTCTGAAGGCAGCCGGGATTGATATTCCGTTTCCACAACGAGTGATTCGTATGGTTCAGGAAACGGCGTAACAAGTACGGGGCATTTGGCCTTGTGGTCAAGTATCAGTGACGAACTCAAGGGGCGATAAGCCCCTTTTGTGTTTTTACAATCCGCTATTTTGTTGTGCTGAAACTGGAATAGAGTGCTGGCTTATAATTAGCTGGCTATTTATTAGGGTTGATTCCATGTGGTCATAAATCAGGCACAAAAAAAGGCCCATCACTGATGGGCCTTTTTTATATCAAGCGAACAACTGTAGTCGTAGCGATTACAGGATGTTCAGCGGGTACTCGGTGATCAGGCGGAACTCGTTGATGTTGCCTTCGGCCTGGTCGTTGTTGCCTCTGTGCCAAGCTTGGCGAGCACGGAAGGACAGGTCTTTGAGAGGACCGGCCTGGACAACGTATTTGGCTTCCAGGTTGGTCTCGTTGTGACGACCGTCTTCGCCGTAGCCATAGGCACGGTAAGGGCTGTCAATTGCCATTTTGGTGCCGTCGATGCCCTGACCGTGAGCATAACGAACCATGAAGCTCAGGCCTGGTACGCCGTATTCAGCCATTTTCAGGTCATAACGTGCCTGGATGGATTTTTCTTCTGGACCGTTGAAGTCAGAGTACTGGATCGAGTTGGCCAGGAAGATCGAGTCGCCGCCGCGGTTGTTATCGCCTACACCGATGTAGTCGAATGGTGTATCACCGTGGACCTGTTGGAAGGCCAGAGTAACGGTGTGCGCCTTCAGGAAGGAGTAGGCCGCTGCCAGCGAGTAGGTGGTGTTGTCGATTTTGCCTGCTTTCGCTGCACCGGTATCGTTTGTCTGATACAGGTTGAAGTCGAAGTTCAAGGACTGGTCAGTCGCCAACGGCAGGGTGTAGTTCAGGTTGGTGTAGTACTGGGTCCAGGTGTCCTGGAACTTGGCAGCGTACAGCGACGCGGTCAGGTTCTCATTGAAACCGTATTTACCGCCCAGGTAGTCGGCGCTCTCAACCATTGTGTTGGCGTATTGAGTCCACAGGTTGCCCTGCATCGAGGTCTTGTCCTGGCTGCTGCCAGCGTAGAAGTGACCGGCTTCGAGGTCGAGATCTTTGATCTCGCTGCTCTGCAGTTGGAAACCGCGAGCGGTCTGTTGGAACAGACGGCTGCCGCCAACGGCGAATACTGGAGCGGTAGAAGGCGACTGGTCGCCGAATTTCAGCTCGGTTTTGGAGATGCGAACTTTTACTGCCGCACCTGCTTTGCCGAAGCTATTGTTGTTGTCACCGTTAGAGTCGCGGCTCAAGTTGCCGGAACCGGCCTGCGAGTCGGTACCGTCAAGTTTGAAGCCGGCATCGCCGAAGCCTTCAACGCCCACGCCAACAGTACCTTGGGTGTAGCCGGAACTGAATTTGCCCAGAACGCCTTGGGTCCAGTCGATCTGGTCGTTGGCGCCAGCTTTACGGTCACGGTTGAAGTAGTAGTTCTTCAGAACCACGCCAGCCGAGGCGCCTTCAACGAAACCTTTTGCGTCAGCCTGGTCGGTTACAAATGGTTCGGCCATAGCGACTTGGGTGCCGGTAGCTGCAGTAACAGCCAGGGCGATCATGCTCCACTTCATCACGCGCATCGTGATTTGCTCCTTTGGTTTTTAGAAGAGTACTGCTGTCCGACCTGATTTATTATCTGGGCGGCTCTTTCTTTTTGGGTCGGCGCAAACTTATATCACGCCGACAATGTTGGCGATACTTGCGTATCTAACCTTTCAGCTTCTTTACGGCCCTGTCGCAAAATGCGCTGTAGAGGTCGCAATTCTATAATTTTATGCGTCCGGACTGACTACATCAGCGTTGCTTTCCAAGGCTTCAGTATCAGAAAAAAGCAATCCCTGTCCTGCACTTGAAGCTCCCTGGGCAGCCATGCCGCTATTGTTATATGCCTTAAGGTTCCGACTTCCAGCGGATGCCTTACTAGGCGATATGTGTATGAATGCAACAAGCGTGCACAAGTCGGCTTTTGGTTGCCGGTTTTTTCAAAATTCCCGGTGTTAATTACCGAAACCGCATAAAACCGGGGCTTTCAAGGTCGATCTGTTTGGACTTGACTCCGTGGTTCTTCTGGTGTTGCACCACGAAGGAGCATGGGTAACAGCACAAAAATGTTACTGGTTCACCCTCGCGGGTGAGTAGACGGCGGATGCTCGACGTTTTCAGCGTAGATGCACTGTGTGGATCTGGTGAAAAATTTTTTAAAATCTGTACGAAATTCATACAGTGATGCCTCGAAAGCAGATCTGCATCCGCCGATAGGTCGTTGATTTTTTGACGAAGTGCCGAGGTCTGGTTCCGAGTTGGTGCGTCGATAATAAAAATGTTCAGTGTCGGGGCGCTCATGCGTTGAGCGTTTGTGTCTGGTCGCCAGGCTCAGGTGTGAGGCAGGTCTTTTTTCGCAGTGATCCGTGCGGCGTTCGCGGGTATGCTGCTGTTATGTTGCAGGCGGTCAGCCTTTGGGGCAGGGCGCTAAACTGAATCGTATGAAAGGTGCGGGAGTGCGCGCAGTGTTCGCTTTAGATCCACGACTTGAACAAGACACCCTGCCGATTGGGGATTTCCCTCTAAGCCGGTTGTTGCTGTCCAATGATTCGAATTACCCCTGGTTTATCCTGGTGCCGCGTCGTGAGGATGTCAGCGAGTTGTTTCAACTGGATGTCGCCGACCAACTGCAATTGTGGCGGGAAACAACGGAGTTGGCCGAAACCCTCAAGGATTCGTTCGACGCCGACAAGTTGAATGTCGCGACCCTGGGTAATGTGGTTAGTCAGTTGCACATGCATGTCATTGTGCGTAAGCGCGATGATGCCGCCTGGCCAGCCCCGGTCTGGGGCAAACACCCGGCCAAGCCTTACAGTGCCGAAGAAGTGGCAGTGATTCGCGAACGGCTACGTTTGGTTTTGACCGATGACTTCACGTTTCTGGAGGGCTGAGTCATGAGCCTGGAAGAACGCGTTACCGAGCTGGAAAGTCGTCTGGCGTTTCAGGATGACACTATTGAAGCGATGAATGATGTGCTGGTGACACAGCAGCGAGTGGTCGAGCGCTTGCAGTTGCAAATGGCTGCGTTACTTAAGCGCCAGGAAGAGATGGTGGGTCAGTTCGAGTCTTTCGAAGAAGAGGCTCCACCGCCGCATTACTGAGTGCGAGTTGCGGCAACGATTCGACAGGCAATAAAAACCGCGATGCAGCCAGGCTGTATCGCGGTTTTTTATTGCGGGTGGAGCGGGGGCTGAAATCAGCGGCGCGGCAAGGCGGCGATCACGTCTTCAGCTTGCAGGCCCTTGTCACGGTTCATGACGGAGAACTCCACGCGCTGGCCTTCGACCAGGACGCGGTGACCTTCGCCACGGATTGCACGGAAGTGCACAAAAATATCGTCTCCGGAATCGCGAGAAATGAAACCGAAGCCTTTCGAGGTGTTGAACCACTTGACGGTGCCGGTATCACGATTGGTCATGTCGTAATTTTGCGTAGCGGCGGCAGGAGAGGATTTATAGAAGCTGATGGCCAGGTGCAGAAGTACGGCAACCAGAGCGACGATGAGGCTAAGCAGAACTGCAGGCTGACCACTAATGACCGGCATCGGTGCGAGGAGTGTCAGGGTTTGCAGGACAACGGCAAGCACCAGCAAGGCGCTGACCAGATTTTGCAGTTGGTGACGAGGACCTTTGTTCCAGTAAGGGATCACCGGAGCGAGGGTCAGGTTGAGCAAGCCGAAGAACGCCAGGTACAGCGCGTCAGGTTGTTGCAGGTAAGGTACGGCTTCGGTTCGCAAGCTAGGGATGAAGGACAGCAGCAGGGCCGCTGCGCCCGTTAGCAGGTGGACGATTTTCAACATTTTGATTAACTCACGTTAAGACGGATCACAAGGAAGAGCTGATTGAGCACGGTTCGCTTCTGAACAATGGGAGGCGCTGGACACGTACCCGGTATCAGCCTATGCACTACGCCCAGGGAAATAGAGGCAGCGACACGCCTCTATTTAACAGCAAAGCCCAGACCTTCTCAAATCAAGCGCAGACGGCGCGGGGCGGGACGGATCGACGGTTTGCATGGCGTTGTCCGCAGGTGTCACCTGAAGGCTTGATCTAGAGGGCTCAAGGCCTGCCGCAGGCAAGGAAAGTGCGGGGTTATGGGCGTCAGGCCAATTTGTCGCAGAGGGTTGCGTGCTCCCGGCCTGCGAGGTGGGCCCTCAGTAATCCTGTCTGTGCTGATGTGATGGTGCCCTGGCGGCGCCGTCAGTGCTTTTCCGATCCTAGGGGCAATAGGCTCCTCTGATGGGGCGATGTCCGAGCCTTTTGCGGCTTATTTCGCTCTGTGGTTTTGACTTTTCCTGCATTGAAATACTGCTTTATAGATGGATGTAGGACCGTGTTAATGGTCTCCCTGCTGTTGTTGGCTTGTCCTACGTTGATGGTCATAAAGTCATCTGGATAATCACTGTCCGCTTGCGTTTCTATAAGGAAATAGAGGGTTGCTCTTATTGAAATCAGGTATGACAAAGGAGTGTCAACGGTATGGTTCAAGACATAGTGCAGGGAGTTCGGGAGGCCGTCAGGTTTCAAGATGTAAAAATGGATCCCTTTGTTCGGGAGTTTGATATGGGGTTGGCGCAGCCATTGTCCCGATCGGTGCGTTTGAATGGTTTTGCCACCTGTTTGCGCCTTGAGCAGGTCTATTGGGACATTCTGGCCAGGATGGCGAAGATCAATTGTTGCTCGGTGAGCGCTTTGCTTTCCTATGTCGATAGAGAGGTCCACCTGCGACACGGCGGGGTAAAGAATTTCAGCGGGCTGGTCCGGGTAGTGTGTGTTGTACACAGCTTGAACGAGGGCGCGTGTAGCGCTGAATGACGCGTGGTGCGCAAGCGCAATGACGGGTGTGATCAGGTGTCGTGCGGTCGACGGATCCGGATGAGTGCACGCCTGTGCCGTCTTACGGCTGCACAGGCTCGATTTAATGGATATAATCCCGCCCTTTGCCGCGAAACCCAACGTTTGCGCGGTAATAATCTGATTGCCGAGACAACCCCATGCCGATGTACGACTATCAATGTGCTTCCTGTGGTCATCAGTTGGAAGCCATTCAGAAGATCAGCGCAGCACCGTTGGTCGACTGCCCTGCCTGCCAGGCGCCCGAACTGAAAAAGATGCTGTCCATGCCAGGCTTCCGCCTCAGCGGCACCGGCTGGTACGAAACCGACTTCAAAACCGGTTCGAAGAAGAACCTGGCCGGTGGCGACAAAGCTGACTAAGTTGAACTCTACGCGCGAGCTCTTGCATCATCAGGCACCTTATTCAAGTGCGGTGGTGCAGCAAGGCCTCCAAACGAATTTCGAATTACGAGAAGTGAAACCACTACCATGATGCGCAGCCATTATTGCGGCCAACTGAACGAAAGCCTGGAAGGTCAGGAAGTTACCCTTTGCGGATGGGTCCACCGTCGTCGTGACCACGGCGGGGTGATTTTCCTCGATATCCGTGATCGTGAAGGTCTGGCCCAGGTGGTGTTCGATCCGGATCGCGCCGAAACCTTCGCCGCTGCCGACCGCGTGCGCAGCGAATACGTGGTCAAGATCACCGGCAAGGTGCGTCTGCGTCCGGCCGGTGCCGGCAACGCCAACATGACTTCGGGCATGATCGAAGTGCTGGGCTACGAGCTGGAAGTATTGAATGAAGCGGAAACCCCGCCGTTCCCGCTCAACGAGTTCTCCGACGTTGGCGAAGAAACCCGCCTGCGTTATCGCTTCATCGACCTGCGTCGTCCGGAAATGCTCGAGAAGCTGCGTCTGCGTTCGCGCATGACCACCAGCATCCGTCGCTACCTGGACGAGAACGGTTTCCTTGACGTCGAGACGCCGATCCTGACCCGCGCTACCCCCGAAGGCGCGCGTGACTATCTGGTGCCGAGCCGTACTCACGCAGGTAGCTTCTTTGCCTTGCCGCAATCGCCGCAGTTGTTCAAGCAACTGCTGATGGTTGCCGGCTTCGATCGTTACTACCAGATCGCCAAGTGCTTCCGTGACGAAGACCTGCGTGCCGACCGTCAGCCGGAATTCACCCAGATCGACATCGAGACCAGCTTCCTCAACGAAGCCGAGATCATGGGTCTGACCGAAGGCATGATCCGCAACCTGTTCAAGGAAGTGCTGGGTCTGGAATTCGGTGAGTTCCCGCACATGACCTGGGACGAGGCCATGCGTCGTTACGGTTCCGACAAGCCGGACCTGCGTAACCCGCTGGAACTGGTTGACGTTGCCGACCAGCTCAAGGACGTCGACTTCAAGGTCTTCAGTGGCCCGGCCAACGACCCGAAAAGCCGTATCGCCGCGCTGCGCGTTCCGGGCGGGGCGAGCATGCCGCGCAGCAAGATCGACGACTACACCAAGTTCGTCGGCATCTACGGTGCCAAGGGCCTGGCGTACATCAAGGTCAACGAGCGCGCCAAAGGCGTCGAGGGTCTGCAGTCACCAATCGTCAAGAACATCCCTGAAGCCAACCTCAATGTGATCCTCGATCGCGTTGGCGCGGTTGATGGCGATATCGTGTTCTTCGGCGCCGACAAGGCCAAGATCGTCAGCGAAGCACTGGGCGCACTGCGGATCAAGGTCGGTCACGACCTGAACCTGCTGACCTGCGAGTGGGCGCCGATGTGGGTTGTCGACTTCCCGATGTTCGAAGAGAACGACGACGGCAGCCTCACTGCCTTGCACCACCCGTTCACCGCGCCGAAGTGCACACCAGAAGCGCTCGAAGCCAACCCGGCGACCGCTCTGTCCCGTGCCTACGACATGGTGCTGAACGGCACCGAGCTGGGTGGCGGTTCGATCCGTATCCACCGCAAGGAAATGCAGCAATCGGTCTTCCGTCTGCTGGGTATCAGCGAAGCGGAACAGGAAGAGAAATTCGGCTTCCTGCTCGACGCCCTGAAATACGGCGCACCGCCGCACGGTGGCCTGGCCTTCGGTCTGGACCGTCTGGTGATGCTGATGACTGGCGCCCAGTCGATTCGTGAAGTGATCGCCTTCCCGAAAACCCAGAGCGCTGCCTGCGTCATGACTCAGGCGCCTGGCCTGGTCGACGCCAAAGCGCTGCGCGAGTTGCACATTCGTTTGCGCGAACAGCCCAAGGCTGAGTAAGACTGAGCACCTTGGCGCATCGCTCGATGCGCCAGGGCGTCAGATCCAGATTGTGTTGCCCGCTCGCCTTCCTGGGCGTGCGGGCATTGTTTTAAAGAGCGTTGTTTTAAAGAGAATTCGGAGCGAGTGTTATGGCGGGTCATTCCAAGTGGGCGAACATCAAGCACCGCAAAGAACGTCAGGATGCCAAGAAGGGCAAGATTTTCACCAAGTGGATTCGTGAACTGACCGTCGCGGCCCGTCAGGGTGGCGGTGATCCGGGCTCCAACCCGCGTTTGCGTCTGGCGCTGGATAAAGCCCTTGGCGCGAACATGAGCCGTGACATCATCGATCGCGCGGTGGCTCGTGGTGCCGGTGCTGCCGACACCGATGACATGGTCGAGCTAAGCTACGAAGGCTATGGCCCGGGCGGCGTGGCGGTGATGGTCGAGTGCATGACCGACAACCGCAACCGCACCGCAGCAGCTGTCCGTCACGCGTTCAGCAAATGTGGCGGCAACCTGGGGACCGACGGTTCGGTGGCCTATCTGTTCGAACGCAAGGGGCAGATCTCCTTCGCGCCGGGCGTCGACGAAGATGCGTTGATGGAAGCGGCTATGGAAGCCGACGCCGATGACGTGGTCACCCATGAAGATGGCTCCATCGATGTGTTCACCTCGTTCGCCGGTTTCTACTCGGTGCGTAATGCCCTGGAAGCGGCTGGTTTCAAAGGTGAAGACGCGGAAATCGTGATGTTGCCGACCACCAGTGCCGAACTGGACCTGGAAGGCGCCGAGAAGGTGCTCAAGCTGATCGACATGCTAGAAGACCTGGATGACGTGCAGAACGTTTATTCCAACGCGGACATCCCGGAATCGGTGGCTCAACAGCTCGGCTGAAGGGTGGCGCAGATCTAGTGTGGGAGCCGGGCTTGCCCGCGATGACGTCGGCAGGCTCGACATTGATGTTGAATGTTCTACCGCTATCGCGGGCAAGCCCGGCTCCCACGGGGTTCTCTGTAGGGCTACAAAATGTGCGCCCGGCACAGCCTGCTCTATCCTGGCCTCACTCTCTAAACCCGCAGGCGTTATGACTTTAATTCTTGGTATCGACCCCGGTTCACGCATTACCGGTTATGGCGTGGTACGCGATACCGGCCGTGGCTGCGTGTACGTGGCTTCGGGCTGCATTCGTACCGGCAGCGGCGAGTTGCATGAGCGGCTGCAAATCGTTTATCGCGGTGTGCGTGAAGTCATCCAGACCTACGGCCCGGTCACCATGGGGATCGAAAAGGTCTTCATGGCCCGCAACGCCGACTCGGCGCTGAAGCTGGGTCAGGCCCGTGGCGCAGCCATCGTTGCCGGCGCTGAAGAAAACCTGGAAATCGCCGAATACACCGCAACCCAGGTCAAGCAGGCGGTGACCGGGACGGGGGCTGCGAATAAAGAGCAGGTGCAGATGATGGTCATGCACATGCTGAAACTGACCAGCAAACCGCAAATCGATGCCTCGGACGCCCTGGCCATCGCCATTTGTCATGCCCACACCCGTTCCAGTCTGTTACCCCATGGTCTGGGCACGGCTCGTAGTCGCGGCGGTCGCCTTCGCCTCTGATCTGATAGCATCAGCCCACTCATTTTGTCCGTTGAGCGTTTTGCGCCTGTTTTGTCGGCAGCCACGCTCACTTTGGTACTCGTCAGCCAGATCTGGCCAACGCTTAAGGATTTGAAACGTGATTGGACGTTTGCGCGGCACCTTGGCTGAGAAACAGCCGCCGTACCTGATTCTGGATGTAAATGGTCTGGGCTATGAGCTGGAAGTGCCGATGACCACGCTCTATCGGCTGCCGTCGGTCGGTGAGCCGATCACCTTGCACACCCATTTGGTGGTACGTGAAGACGCCCAGTTACTCTACGGTTTCATTGGCAAGCGTGATCGCGACTTTTTCCGTGAGCTGATCCGCCTCAATGGCGTGGGGCCCAAGCTGGCGCTGGCGTTGATGTCGAGCCTTGAAGTCGATGAGCTGGTGCGCTGCGTGCAAGCGCAGGACACGTCGGTGCTGACCAAGGTGCCAGGTGTCGGCAAGAAGACTGCCGAGCGCTTGTTGGTAGAGCTCAAGGATCGCTTCAAGGCCTGGGAAGCCGTGCCAAGCATGTTCGCCCTGGTGCCGAACCAGCCGGATGCGCCAATGCCGGTGGCTACCGCGGAAAACGACGCGGTCAGCGCGCTGATTTCCCTGGGCTACAAGCCGCAGGAGGCCAGCAAGGCGATTTCTGCCATCAAGGAGAAAGGCTTGAGCAGTGAAGACCTGATTCGTCGCGCCCTGAAGGGAATGATTTAAGTGATTGAAGCTGATCGTCTGATTGCCGCCACGGGGGCTCCCCGTGACCGCGAAGAAGTCCAGGACCGCGCGATTCGTCCCGTCAGCCTGGCCGAATACATCGGTCAGCCGACCGTTCGCGAGCAGATGGAGTTGTTCATCCAGGCTGCCCGTGGGCGCAACGAGTCCCTCGATCACACGCTGATCTTCGGCCCGCCAGGTCTGGGTAAAACCACCCTGGCCAACATCATTGCCCAGGAAATGGGCGTGTCGATCAAAAGCACCTCGGGGCCGGTCCTTGAGCGTCCGGGTGATCTCGCGGCGTTGCTGACCAACCTTGAACCTCATGACGTGCTGTTCATCGATGAAATCCATCGGCTGTCACCGATTGTCGAGGAAGTGCTGTACCCGGCCATGGAAGATTTCCAGCTCGACATCATGATCGGTGAAGGGCCGGCGGCGCGTTCGATCAAGCTCGACTTGCCACCCTTCACCCTGGTCGGTGCCACCACCCGCGCCGGGATGCTGACCAACCCGTTGCGTGACCGCTTCGGTATCGTTCAGCGTCTGGAGTTCTATAACACCGCAGATCTGGCGACCATCGTCAGCCGTTCGGCGAATATCCTCGGCTTGCCGCTGGACCCGGAGGGCGCCTTCGAAATCGCTCGTCGGGCCCGTGGTACGCCGCGTATTGCCAACCGCTTGTTGCGCCGGGTGCGCGATTTTGCCGAAGTCCGGGCCAAGGGGCATATCACTAAACCGATTGCCGATCTGGCGCTAAATCTGCTGGACGTCGATGAGCGTGGCTTCGATCACCAGGACCGACGCCTGCTGTTGACCATGATCGAGAAGTTCGATGGCGGCCCGGTCGGGGTGGACAGTCTCGCGGCGGCGATCAGCGAAGAGCGGCACACCATCGAGGACGTGCTGGAGCCCTATTTGATCCAGCAGGGCTATATCATGCGGACCCCGCGTGGGCGGGTCGTGACCCGGCACGCGTACCTGCATTTTGGTTTGAACATCCCGTCGCGCATGGGTGAAATGCCCGTGGTAGACGAGTTTCTTGATGCAATAGACGAATGACGACCTCTGTGTGCTGATTTATTTCGGCTTTGTGTGGTCCTAGGGGACTGCAATTGCCGATCTTTCGCACGAAAGTCGTTCGAGAATGAAAAACAGTTGCCTGGCCGGATTGGCAACCTGAGGAGTAAGCACTAGAGTATGCGCGCGCAAAACGGGCTTGAGTCGTTCGCACATCGTTGTCGCGTTTATTACGAGGACACCGATGCCGGCGGCATCGTGTATTACGTTAATTACCTTAAGTTTATGGAGCGGGCTCGAACCGAGCGGCTACGAGAACTGGGCTTTGCCCAATCGCAGCTGGCAGGGGAGGACCTGTTGTTCGTCGTGCATTCCAGCGAAGCGCGTTATCACGCGCCGGCGCGACTGGATGACGAGCTTCTGGTAAGTGCTGAAGTAATCGAATTGAACCGCGTCAGCCTGCGCTTTAAACAGCAGGTCAGGCGAGCCGCGGATAATGCACTGCTCTGCGAAGGGCAGTTTTTGGTGGCCTGTGTGCGCACCCATAGTTTGAAACCCCGGGCCATTCCCGAAGCTCTACGTGCGGCCTTTGCCGACGTGAGCGGCGCGGGTACACACTCAGAGCAGGAGATAAAGCGTGGAAGCTAACGTCGTCGACCATACCTCCATGTGGAGCCTGGTCAGCAATGCCAGCGTTGTGGTGCAGTTGGTAATGCTGATCCTGGTAGCCGCATCGGTGACCTCGTGGATCATGATTTTTCAGCGCAGCAACCTGCTGCGCGCCGGTCGCCGGGCCCTGGAGAGCTTTGAAGAGCGCTTCTGGTCGGGTATCGACTTGTCCAAACTCTACCGCCAGGCCGGCAGCAACCCTGACCCGGATTCCGGTGTAGAGCAGATCTTCCGCGCCGGTTTCAAGGAGTTCTCCCGTCTGCGTCAGCAGCCAGGCGTTGATCCGGAAGCGGTCATGGAAGGTGTGGCGCGTGCCATGCGCGTGGCCATTTCCCGCGAAGAAGAAAAGCTCGAGCAGAGCCTGCCGTTCCTCGCCACCGTGGGCTCCGTCAGTCCGTACATCGGTCTGTTCGGTACGGTCTGGGGCATCATGAACTCCTTCCGTGGTCTGGCGGCTGCCCAGCAAGCGACCCTGGCCACTGTGGCTCCAGGTATCGCCGAAGCACTGGTCGCAACGGCAATCGGTCTGTTCGCAGCCATTCCGGCGGTCATCGCTTACAACCGTTTCGCCGCTCGCAGTGAAACCTTGCTCGGCCGTTACTACACCTTCGCCGATGAGTTCCAGGCGATCCTGCACCGCAAAGTGCACACCAGCGAAGAATAAGCAGGTAATTCCCAATGGCTTTAATCGCTCGAGCTCGCAAAAAGCGCAAGCCGGTTGCCGAGATGAACGTGGTGCCTTACATCGACGTGATGCTGGTACTGCTGGTCATCTTCATGGTGACCGCGCCGATGCTCAATCAGGGCGTGAAAGTTGATCTGCCCAAGGTTTCCAGCGAAGCCTTGCCGCAAGACAACAACACCCAGGTCCTGACCATTTCGATCAAGTCTGACAAGACCTATTACTGGAACCTTGGCAGCGAAGTCGACACCGACAAGCAGCAGGACAGGGCCATGACCCTGCCGCAGATGACTGACGCGGTGACCAAGATCATTCGTGCCGGTAACGAAGGCGGCAAGCACACTCAAGTGTTCATTCGCGGTGACAAGACCGTCGACTACGGCTCCGTCATGGGCGCCATGGGTGGGTTGCAGAAAGCCGGGGTCGGTAATGTTGGCTTGATTACCGAGGCGCCCTGATGCAGCAACAGCGAGAGCCGACAGCCTCGGAAAGCTACTTCTGGCCTAGTGTCTGGGCGATTGGCCTGCACGTGTTGGTATTTGGCATGCTGTTCGTCAGTTTTGCCATGACCCCGGAGCTGCCGCCGGCCAAACCGATTGTCCAGGCGACCCTGTACCAGCTGAAATCGAAAAGTCGGGCGACCACCCAGACCAATCAGAAGATTGCGGGTGAAGCGCAGAAATCCGCTGCGCGTCAGACTGAAGCCGAACAGATGGAACAGAAAAAGGTCGAGCAGGAAGCGGTGAAGGCTGCGGAACAAAAGAAAGAAGAGGTGGCTCAAAAAGCCGAGGAAGCCAAGAAGGCCGACGAGTCGAAGAAAGCGGACGAGGCGAAAAAGGCTGATGAAGCCAAGAAAGCCGATGAAGCGAAGAAGACCGCCGAAGCCAAAAAGGCCGAACAGAAACAATTGGCTGATATAGCCAAGAAGAAAGCCGAAGAAGAAGCCAAGAAAGCCGCTGAAGAAGAGGCCAAGAAAGAGGCTGCTGAAGAAGCGAAGAAAAAGATAGTCGAAGACGCGAAGAAGAAAGCCGCGGAAGACGCCAAGAAGGTCGCTGAAGCGAACGAGGCGAAGAAGAAAATCGCCGAGGATGCGAAGAAGAAAGCGACTGCCGATGCTGCGAAGAAAAAGTCGCAGGAAGCCGCGCGTAAATCTGTCGAAGAGAAAAAGGCTCAGGCCCTGGCTGATTTGCTTTCCGACAAGCCGCAACGTCAGCAGGCTTTGGCGGACGAGCAGGGTGATGAAACCGCGGGCAACTTCGATGATCTGATTCGTTCGAGGGCATCTGAAGGCTGGGCGCAACCGCCGTCGGCACGCAAGGGCATGAAAGTGATCCTGCAGATCAACATGTTGCCTGACGGAACGATCTCCGGAGTTTCGGTGGCTCATTCCAGTGGTGACGTGCCGTTCGACAGTTCTGCGGTAGCGGCAGTAAAAAATATTGGTCGTTTGACCGAAATGCAGGGTCTGAAACCAAGTGATTTCGCTCCCTATCGTTCATTCAAGATGACATTCACACCTGAGGATCTAGCCTTGTGAGAAACCTTCTTCGAGGACTGCTTGTAGTCATGTTCTGCTTTGCAGGATTGGCTACAGCGGATGAAAAAAATATCCTGGTCAGCAGTGGTAGCTCCCAGGCAACGCCGATTGCCGTCGTACCGTTCGGCTGGCAGGGCGGCAGCGTCCTGCCGGATGACATGGCGGAAATCATCAGTAACGACCTGCGCAACTCGGGTTACTACGCGCCGATTCCGAAGCAGAACATGATCAGCCAGCCGACTCAGGCCAGCGAAGTCATCTACCGCGACTGGAAGGCCCTGGGCGCCCAGTACATCATGGTCGGCAGCATCGTTCCGGCGGGCGGTCGTCTGCAGGTGCAATACGCCCTGTTCAACGTCGCCACCGAGCAGCAAGTGCTGACCGGTAGCGTGTCGGGCGGCGTCGATCAACTGCGCGACATGTCGCACTACATCGCCGACCAGTCGTTCGAAAAACTGACCGGCATCAAGGGGGCGTTCTCCACGCGTCTGCTGTATGTAACGGCCGAGCGTTTTTCGGTGAACAACACGCGCTACACCCTGCAGCGTTCGGATTATGACGGTGCTCGTGCCGTGACCCTGTTGCAATCGCGTGAGCCGATCCTGTCGCCGCGTTTCGCACCCGATGGCAAGCGCATCGCCTATGTGTCGTTCGAGCAGAAGCGTCCGCGCATTTTCATGCAGAACATCGACACCGGTCGCCGTGAGCAGATCACCAATTTCGAAGGCTTGAACGGTGCTCCAGCCTGGTCGCCGGATGGTTCTCGCCTGGCTTTCGTACTGTCCAAGGACGGTAACCCGGATATTTACGTGATGAACCTGGCGTCTCGTCAGATCAACCGCGTGACTGCTGGTCCTGGCATCAACACCGAACCGTTCTGGGGTAAGGATGGTTCGACCATCTACTTCACCTCCGACCGTGGCGGCAAGCCACAGATCTACAAGACCAACGTCAATGGCGGCGGTGCGGAGCGTGTGACCTTTATCGGGAACTACAACGCCAACCCGAAACTGTCGGCGGATGAAAAGACGCTTGTCATGATTCACCGTCAGGATGGCTTCACCAATTTCCGGGTGGCGGCTCAGGATTTGCAACGCGGTAGCATAAAAATCCTGACAGACACCAACCTTGATGAGTCAGCCACTGTTGCGCCCAACGGCACCATGGTAATCTACGCCACCGCCCAGCAGGGCCGGGGAGTCTTGATGCTCGTGTCCATCAATGGACGCGTAAGGCTCCCGCTTCCTACCGCTCAAGGCGAAGTCAGAGAACCTTCCTGGTCCCCTTACCTGAACTGACGCGGCGCTACACGTTTTACTTAACACATTGGGGTTCATTAGGAGTTTCACGATGGAAATGCTGAAGTTTGGTAAGTTTGCTGCGCTGGCTCTGGCCATGGCTGTAGCTGTAGGTTGCTCGTCCAAAGGCGGCGACAACGCCGGTGCAGGCGCTGTTGATCCAAACGCTGGTTACGGCGCTAACACTGGTGCTGTTGACGGCTCCCTGAGCGAAGAAGCTGCTCTGCGCGCAATCACCACCTTCTACTTCGAATACGACAGCTCGGACCTGAAGCCAGAAGCCATGCGCGCTCTGGACGTTCACGCCAAAGACCTGAAAGCAAACGGCGCTCGCGTTGTTCTGGAAGGCAACACCGACGAACGTGGTACTCGTGAGTACAACATGGCACTGGGCGAGCGTCGTGCGAAAGCCGTTCAACGCTACCTGGTACTGCAAGGTGTTTCCCCAGCTCAGCTGGAACTGGTTTCCTACGGTAAAGAGCGTCCAGTTGCTACTGGTCACGACGAGCAGTCCTGGGCTCAAAACCGTCGCGTCGAACTGCGTAAGTAATTCGTCATGCGAACGTGCCGTCGTGCTGTAACTGTTCTGGCTCTCAGCCTCGCACCGCTTGCGGTGTGGGCTGCGGTTCCTGTGGTCGATGACAACTCCGGTTATAACAATAGCGGGAGCAGTTATCCGCCTGCGGGTTACGGTACGAACGGCGCCTATGCCGGGGGAGGGGTTACGGCCCCTGCCTCGGCACAGGGTGAGCTGTTCAACCAACTGCAACAAATGCAGGAACAAATCGCACGCCAACAGGGTGTGATCGAAGTTCTGCAAAATGATGTGGCGCGCATGAAGCAGGAAAACCTGGAGCGATATCAGGATCTTGATCGGCGTATTGGAACCGGCGGTGCACCCGCTGCGGCTCCTCAAAATTCTCCAGCCGGTGGCGATATGAATGCCGCCGGTGCAGCTGCCGGTGCGAGTGCTGCCACTCAAGCACCCGCGGCCAGCAGCGAACCGGGTGATCCGGCGAAGGAAAAGCTCTATTACGACGCTGCCTTTGACCTGATCAAAGCCAAGGATTTCGACAAGGCCAGCCAGGCGTTTGCGGCATTTCTGCGCAAATACCCGAACAGTCAGTACGCGGGTAATGCCCAGTACTGGTTGGGTGAAGTGAATCTGGCCAAGGGTGATCTGCAAGGTGCGGGTCAGGCTTTTGCCAAGGTTTCGCAGCTGTACCCCAAGCACGCCAAAGTGCCTGACTCGCTGTACAAGCTCGCTGATGTAGAGCGCCGCCTGGGTCATACCGACAAGGTCAAAGGCATTCTGCAGCAGGTGGTTTCCCAATATCCGGGCACTTCCGCCGCTCAGTTGGCCCAACGCGATCTGCAACGCATGTAAGGCTGCTTGACCCGTTTACAAGAAACCCGCGCTTGCCGCGGGTTTTTTCGTTAGAATTCACCCCCTTTTTTATGAAACACCGCTTTTGGGGATCTGCGCGTTGGCGGGGTTCCTTTAAGTGCCTGACGGAGGCGGACAGCCTGTTTAGCTGTTACGCCCGTGGCGACTATGCAAGACACATTGAGAATTACCGAAGTTTTTTACTCGTTGCAGGGTGAAACGCGGACTGCCGGGCTGCCCACTGTATTTGTGCGCCTGACCGGTTGCCCATTGCGTTGCCAGTACTGCGACAGCGCCTACGCGTTCAGCGGCGGTACGATCAGAGCCCTCGACGATATCCTCGAGCAGGTTGCAGGCTTCAGGCCCCGTTACGTCTGCGTAACTGGCGGTGAACCTCTGGCGCAACCTAACGCCATCCCTTTGCTCAAGCAGCTGTGTGACGCCGGTTACCAGGTGTCGCTGGAAACCAGCGGCGCCCTGGACATCAGCGCGGTCGACCCGCGGGTCAGCCGGGTGCTCGACCTGAAAACACCAGGGTCGAAAGAAGCTCATCGCAACCTCTACGAGAACATCGAGTTGCTGACGGCCAACGATCAGGTCAAGTTCGTGATCTGCTCTCGCGAAGACTACGACTGGGCGGTGTCCAAGCTGATTCAGTACGGTCTCGATCAGCGTGCCGGTGAAGTCCTGTTCTCGCCGAGTCACCATGACTTGAGCGCACGCGACCTGGCTGACTGGATTGTCGCGGACAACCTGCCGGTGCGCCTGCAATTGCAACTGCATAAATATCTTTGGAATGACGAGCCGGGGCGCTGAAATGACTGAGCAACTGAACACTACTGAAAAACGTGCGGTCATCCTGCTGTCCGGTGGTCTGGACTCGGCGACTGTGGTCGCCATGGCTCGTGCTGACGGTTACAGCTGCTACACCATGAGTTTCGACTACGGCCAGCGCCACCGCGCCGAGTTGCATGCCGCTGAGCGTGTAGCGCGTGATCTGGGCGTGATCGAGCACAAGGTGATTGGCCTGAACCTGAACGGCATTGGTGGCTCGGCACTGACCGACAGCTCCATCGACGTGCCTGAAGCACCGAGCGAAGGTATCCCGATCACTTACGTGCCGGCGCGCAATACCGTATTCCTGTCTTTGGCATTGGGCTGGGCTGAAGTGCTCGGCGCGCGCGATATTTTCATTGGGGTGAATGCGGTGGATTATTCCGGTTACCCGGATTGCCGTCCCGAGTTCATCGAAGCCTTCGAGCGCATGGCTAATCTGGCGACCAAGGCCGGGGTAGAGGGGAACGGCTTCCGTATCCAGGCACCGCTGCAAAACCTCAGCAAAGCGCAAATCGTCCAGGCTGGTGTGAAGCTCGGCGTCGACTATGCGCTGACGGTGTCCTGCTATCAGGCGGACGATAACGGCCGTGCGTGCGGCAAATGCGATAGCTGCCGACTGCGTGCAGAAGGCTTCCTGGCGGCCGGAATCAGCGACCCAACCACTTATTTTTGATTTATTTCAAATTAGGTGTTGAATAGTCCTTAAAAATCAGTATTATACGCGCCACCACACAGCGGGTCGTTAGCTCAGTTGGTAGAGCAGTTGGCTTTTAACCAATTGGTCGTAGGTTCGAATCCCACACGACCCACCACTTTAAAAAATCTGGAAGGCCCACGTAAGTGAGGATTTCCGGGTTTTTTTTTGCCCGCGATTTAAGTCTGGCTCAATCCGGGTGTTGCATCGCGTGACGCAGGTCAGAATGGTCTTTTGCATCTCGGGGATATTCTGTAGCCTTGCGCAGCTTCAATGCTGTCCGTGCCTGATGAATACTCACTCTCCCGGCGGTACCTTCTGTGGTCCGGAGCCGGGTGTATACTCGACTTTCGCGCGAAAGCGCCCGCAGGTCTTGCGATCATGACGCAAATTTCCGAACGCCTTCTGGTTCAAGCTCACCTCGACGCCAAGCAGCCCAAGCCGCTGACAGCCGAGGAAGAGGCTTATTACCGCGCTGCCATCGCTGCCGAGCTCAAGGCTCAGGACGCGGTGCTGGTTGCCCACTTCTATTGCGATCCGATCATTCAGGCCCTGGCCGAAGAAACCGGTGGCTGCGTTTCCGACTCCCTGGAAATGGCCCGCTTCGGCAATGCACACCCGGCCAAGACCGTGGTGGTTGCCGGTGTGAAATTCATGGGCGAGACCGCCAAAATCCTCAATCCGGAAAAGCGCGTGCTGATGCCGACCCTGGAAGCGACGTGCTCGCTGGACCTGGGTTGCCCGGTCGACGAATTCTCGGCATTTTGCGATCAGCACCCGGAGCGCACGGTGGTGGTGTATGCCAACACTTCGGCAGCGGTGAAGGCGCGGGCGGACTGGGTGGTGACATCCAGTTGCGCACTGGAGATTGTCGAGAGCCTGATGGATAACGGCGAGACGATCATCTGGGGGCCGGACAAGCATCTGGGCACCTATATCCAGCGCCAGACCGGCGCCGACATGCTGCTCTGGGACGGTGCCTGCATCGTTCACGAAGAGTTCAAGGCCAAGCAGCTGGAAGACATGAAAGCGCTGTATCCGGACGCCGCTATCCTGGTGCATCCAGAGTCGCCGACGGCGGTGATCGAGTTGGCCGATGCGGTGGGTTCCACCAGTCAGTTGATTGCCGCTGCGCAAAGGCTGCCGAACAAGACCCTGATCGTGGCTACCGACCGCGGCATTTTTTACAAGATGCAGCAGCTGTGCCCGGACAAGGTCTTTATCGAGGCGCCTACGGCCGGCAACGGCGCGGCATGCCGCAGTTGCGCGCATTGTCCGTGGATGGCGATGAACACCCTTGAGCGCACGCTACAGTGCCTGCGCGAGGGCTCCAACGAGATCTTCGTCGAGCCGGCGCTGATCCCTCAAGCGATTCGCCCGCTCAAGCGCATGCTCGACTTCACGGCGGCAGCGCGGATGAAGCTGGCGGGTAACGCTTGAGGTCAAAAGCTTAAGATCAAAAGATCGCAGCCTTCGGCAGCTCCTACGCGGTTTACGTAGGAGCTGCCGAAGGCTGCGATCTTTTTTATGGGTTATTTTTTCTTCTTCGGGATCCGCACCAACTGGCTGTTGGAGTACATGTCGTGCCAGCTGCGCTGCTGTTTGTCGAAGAGTACCCAGAAAAACCCCAGGCCTGCGCACAGCAAGGATGCGATCGACACTACAAAACGCAACAGCGCCTGCCACAGACTGATCGCCGAGCCATCGGCGTTCTGTACCCGGATGCACCAGACCTGCATGCCGAGGGTCTGGCCGGACCAGGTCCAGAACTTGGCAAAGAAGCCAAACAGCACGAACAGCAGGATGGTCGAGAGCAGCGGGTCACCGTCCAGCGCGCCGGCTTCGGTCAGGGCGCGCATCTTCTCTTCGCCGATGATTGCCATCTGCACCATCTTGTAGATACCGCCTGTGACGATCAGCAGGGCGGTGCACAGCAAGAAGTCGTAGAACATCGCTGCCAGGCGACGGCCCAGGCCGGCGATGGGGAAATCGCCCTGGGGAGTTAGCAGGTGTTTCGACATGACAGGGCTCTCGGCGGAAAAAGAAGCCATTTTACGGATTTACACGCACAAAAAAGCCCCTGATGTCAGCATCAGGGGCTTTTTCGTTACAGAAGATCAGGCTTCTGCTTGTACTTCGTCAGCTTGCATGCCTTTCTGGCCCTGCACAGCGATGAAGGTGACTTTCTGGCCTTCTTTCAGGCTCTTGAAGCCATTGCCCTGAATAGCGCGGAAATGCACGAACAGATCCGGGCCGTTTTCTGGAGTGATAAAACCAAAACCTTTCTCGTCGTTAAACCACTTGACGGTGCCGCTCTGACGTTGGGACATTTCTTATTTCCTTTGACGCAAAAATTGATGACAGCCTCTTTCTCATGAAAGAGTACTGGGGCTGGTTGCAGGAGAGTAAGAGACGTCGAACGGGATGTAGCTAACTTGTAGGCTACTGCCCAGGTCACGATTCCAAGCGACCCATGCAAACACAGTGAACAAACTCTACGCCAACTACGGGAGGAAAAACAAGCCCCGTGGAAGCCGCGTATTGCTTGGCTTGATGGCTGTTTCACATGATCGCTAGTGCGGCTTATTCGATAGCGTTGTTCAATTGTTTTCGATGGTTATAAGCCAAGTTCACAATCGAAATACCTGATCACGCCTGCACTGTTTTATGGCGGTTGCGTTACAGATTAGTGCACTGTTACGCAACCGCGTTACTTATAGGAACAGTCAATCAGCCACGATAGTAGCGTTGTGGAACAAATGGCATTTTGCTTACAAGCAAAGGCACCTTTTTCCCACGAACAATCGCCCACACTTGGGTATCGAGTGCGCTATAAGCACTGTCGAGGTAACCCATGGCCAGAGGACCGCCCAGCGTTGGCCCGAAGCCGCCGCTGCAAACACTGCCGATGATTTCGCCCGCTTCGTTGACGATTTCCGCACCTTCGCGCACTGGCGTGCGTTCCTGAGGCAGCAGGCCGACGCGTTTGCGGCTAACACCGTTTTGTTGCTGGGCGAAAACGCTTTCGGCACCCGGGAAACCACCGGCACGCGCACCGTCGGCACGCCGTGGCCTGGAGATGGCCCACAGCAGGCTGGCTTCAATCGGAGTGGTTTCGGTGTTCATGTCATGGCCGTACAGGCACAGGCCGGCTTCCAGGCGCAGCGAGTCACGGGCACCTAGGCCGATGGCCGCGACTTCCGGCTCGGCCAGCAAGGCCCGAGCGAGGGTTTCGGCATTGGCGGCCGGCACGGAGATTTCGAAACCGTCTTCACCGGTGTAGCCCGAACGGCTGACAAAGCAGTCGACGCCGAGCAAGCTCACGCGGGTGAACTGCATGAACGTCATCTTCGCCACTTCAGGGGCCAGACGCGCGAGCACGGTCACTGCGGCTGGGCCTTGCAGGGCGAGCAGGGCGCGTTCTTCGAACAACGGCTCGATGCTGCACTGATCGCCGATGTGTTGGCGCAGGTGCGCCAGATCCTGATCCTTGCATGCTGCGTTGACCACCAGGAACAACTCGTCGTTACCCAGGTTGGCGACCATCAGGTCGTCGAGGATGCCACCGTTCTGGTTGGTGAACATCGCATAGCGCTGCATGCCCACTGGCAGGTCGATGATGTCCACCGGCACCAGGGTTTCCAGGGCCTTGGCGGCATTGGCGCCGGTCAGACGGATCTGGCCCATGTGCGAGACATCGAACAGCCCGGCCTGATCACGGGTGTGCTGGTGTTCCTTCATCACGCCCAGAGGGTACTGCACCGGCATGTCGTAGCCGGCGAACGGCACCATGCGTGCGCCGAGTTCGATGTGCAGTGCGTGCAGCGGGGTTTTCGACAGTTGTTCGGTGGACATATGCAGCTCCTGAAAATTGCACTGATGCAGATGCGTTCGCATCAGCACTCGATAATGTTGACCGCCAAACCGCCACGGGCGGTTTCCTTGTATTTGCTTTTCATGTCGGCGCCGGTCTGGCGCATGGTGCGGATGACCTTGTCGAGGGAGACGAAGTGCTGACCGTCACCACGCAGGGCCATGCGCACCGCATTGATGGCTTTGACCGAGCCCATGGCGTTGCGCTCGATGCACGGCACTTGTACCAGCCCGCCAATCGGGTCGCAGGTCAGGCCGAGGTTGTGTTCCATGCCGATTTCGGCGGCGTTTTCCACTTGCTGCACCGTGCCGCCCAGTACTTCGCAGAGTGCGCCGGCAGCCATTGAACAGGCTACGCCGACTTCGCCCTGACAGCCGACTTCAGCGCCAGAGATCGAAGCGTTTTCCTTGTACAGAATGCCGATGGCGGCAGCGGTGAGCAGAAATCGCACCACGCCGTCTTCGTTGGCGCCAGGGATGAAGCGCATGTAGTAATGCAACACCGCCGGGATGATTCCGGCTGCGCCATTGGTCGGTGCCGTGACCACGCGCCCGCCGTTGGCGTTTTCTTCGTTCACTGCCAGCGCATACAAATTGACCCAGTCGAGCACCGACAACGGATCGCGCAGCGACGATTCCGGGTTCTTGCACAGGTGCCGATGCAGCGCCGCTGCACGACGTTTGACCTTCAAACCACCGGGCAGAATCCCTTCGTTGCGGCAGCCAGCGGCGACGCAGTCTTGCATCACTTGCCAGATCTTCAGCAGGCCGGCGCGGGTTTCCGCTTCCGGGCGCCAGGCGCTTTCGTTGGTCAGCATCACCTGGCTGATGGACAGCCCGTAAGTGGCGCAATGGCCGAGCAGGTCCTTCGCGCTTTTGAACGGGAAGGTCAGCGGCGTAGCATCCTCGACGATACGGTCGGCGCCGGCAGCATCTTCGTCGACCACAAAACCGCCACCGACCGAGTAGTACTCGCGGCTGCGAATCTGGATGCCAGCGGCATCGAAGGCGCGGAAGATCATGCCGTTGGGGTGATAGGCCAGTGGCTTGCGGATCATCGCCAGGTGAAGCTTTTCGTTGAATTCGATGACGTGCTCACCGAGCAGGTTCAAACGACCGCTGCTGCGAATCTCGTGCAGGCGGGCGGCAATGCTCTCAGTGTTCACGGTGTCCGGGTGTTCACCTTCCAGACCCAGCAACACAGCCTTGTCGCTGCCGTGGCCTTTGCCGGTGGCGCCGAGCGAGCCGTAGAGCTCGACTTTGACGCAGGTGGTTGCCGCCAACAGGTTTTCACGGCGCAGGCCTTCGACGAAGCGCGCAGCGGCGCGCATCGGGCCGACGGTGTGGGAGCTGGAGGGGCCGATGCCAATCTTGAACAGGTCGAACACGCTTAACGACATGGTTGTTCTCCGGTTTCTTGTTATGAGGATCGGCCGATGGGGTGGCACAGATCCTTGTGGGAGCGAGCTTGCTCGCTCCCACAAGGTTTTGTGGTGTCCATGAGGGGCGGGCGAGCCGCCCCCTTTAGATCAAGCGTAGCTTTCGATCGACGGGCAGGCGCAGATCAGGTTGCGGTCGCCAAACACGTTGTCGACCCGACCGACCGGTGGCCAGTACTTGCCTTCGATCAACGAGGCTACTGGATACACCGCCTGCTCACGGCTGTACGGGTGCGTCCACTCGCCAACGATTTCCGCGGCCGTGTGCGGCGCGTTTTTCAACGGGTTGTCGTCCTTGTCCAGCGTGCCGTTTTCCACTGCGCGGATTTCTTCGCGGATGCGGATCATCGCATCGCAGAAGCGGTCCAGTTCTTCCCTGGATTCGCTTTCGGTCGGCTCGATCATCAACGTGCCGGCCACCGGGAACGACATGGTCGGCGCGTGGAAGCCGAAGTCGATCAGGCGCTTGGCAACGTCATCGACGCTGATGCCGCTGCTGTCTTTCAACGGGCGCAGGTCGAGGATGCATTCGTGGGCGACCAGACCGTTGCTGCCGGTGTAGAGCACTGGGTAGTGCTCTTCGAGGCGACGGGAAATGTAGTTGGCGTTGAGGATCGCCAATTGCGAAGCTCGCTTGAGGCCAGCGCCGCCCATCATGCGGATGTACATCCAGGTGATCGGCAGAATGCTCGCGCTGCCGAACGGTGCCGCGCAGACCGCGCCTTCCTTGCGTTCCATGGCCGCGTGTCCCGGCAGGAACGGCGTCAGGTGCGATTTCACGCCAATCGGGCCGACGCCCGGGCCGCCACCGCCGTGCGGGATGCAGAAGGTTTTGTGCAGGTTCAGGTGCGACACGTCGCCGCCGAACTTGCCTGGTGCGCAGAGGCCGACCATCGCGTTCATGTTGGCGCCGTCGATGTACACCTGGCCGCCGTTGTCATGAATGATCCCGCAGATTTCGCGGATGCCTTCTTCGAACACGCCGTGGGTCGACGGGTAAGTGATCATCAGCGCGGCGAGGTGCTCGCGGTGCTCGATGGCTTTGGCGCGCAGGTCTTCGATGTCGACGTTACCGCGAGCATCGCAGGCGGTCACCACCACGCGCATGCCGGCCATGTTGGCGGTGGCCGGGTTGGTGCCGTGGGCCGACGACGGGATCAGGCAGATGTCGCGGCGTTCTTCGCCACGGCTCTGGTGATAGGCACGGATGGCCAGCAAGCCGGCGTATTCACCTTGGGAACCGGCGTTCGGTTGCAGCGAGATCGCGTCGTAACCGGTGGCGGCGCAGAGCATCGCCTCCAGTTCGTCAGTCAGTTGCTGGTAACCGGCGCTTTGCTCGGCCGGAGCGAACGGGTGCAGGGCGCCGAACTCGGCCCAGGTCACCGGGATCATTTCGCTGGCGGCGTTGAGTTTCATGGTGCAGGAACCCAGCGGGATCATGGTGCGATCGAGCGCCAGGTCCTTGTCGGCGAGCTTGCGCAGGTAGCGCATCAGCTCGGTTTCCGAGTGATAACGGTTGAACACCGGGTGGCTGAGGATCGGCGATTGACGCACCAGTTCAGCCGGGATGCGGCTTTGCACCGAGGCGGCCAGCGCGGCGAAATCGGGCAGGGTTTTGCCGTCGGCCAGCACGCTCCACAGGGTTTCGATGTCGGCCTGGCTGGTGGTTTC